>NZ_JBFUDR010000239.1:0-10254 GCF_056404615.1 Massilia sp. P2_C2
AGTAGGACGTTGGACCAAAGCGCGCTGAACAAGTTCCGGATCTCGTCAGCGAATGTCCGCTGCCGGTGCACGTATCGACACATTCGAGCATCAACTTGCAAGTTAGGTCGCACCTCTGTATATTGAAAAAATGCTCATCGCGAACATCACCTTTCTGACTTCCCTAGCGCACGTTGCCGGCCTACCGGCAACGCGTATCGCGCTAGTGCTACCGCATCTAGCCTGATCGCCCAGCCGCTGCGTCCAGCAGCCGCGCCCGCAATCGAACGCAGTGCCGTACCACGATTTGTCAGAACAGGGTTCGCCTCCATGCTCTCTCCCGTCTTCAGCGTCATCATTCCGTCTTTGCTCGCCCAGCGCGCCACCCCCGCGCGCGTTCGTGCACAGCGCACGCTACGACTAGCGACCGGTTGCCTGGCCACGTGCTCCGTGGCAGCCGGGCAGCCCATCCGCCACATCTGACATCCATCCGGATGACCTGAACCGCATGCGCGCGCGCTGCCAAAGCATCGCCGGCAATGCGGCAGGCCTCGTCACGCCCTCATTTTTACCCACCCTGAAAAGGAGCAGTCCATGTTGTCGAACCCCGCAGCGAAATACCGTCGTTTCCCCACCGTCCCCGCCATCTCCCGCGCCTGGCCGGACCGCGTCATCGAACACCCGCCGATCTGGATGAGCACGGACCTGCGCGACGGTAACCAGGCGTTGATCGAGCCAATGAGCGTGGCGCGCAAATTGCGCATGTTCGAACAGCTCGTGAACATCGGATTCAAGGAAATCGAAGTGGCATTTCCCTCCGCTTCGCAAACGGATTTCGATTTCGTGCGCAAGCTGATCGAGGAAGACCGCATTCCCGCCGACGTGACCATCGAGGTATTGACCCAGTCGCGCGAAGACCTGATCCGCCGCACCGTCGATTCGCTGCAGGGCGCGCGCCGGGCCATCGTCCACCTCTATAATCCGATCGCGCCGGCGTTCCGTCGCATCGTGTTCGGCACGACCCGGGAAGACGTCAGGCAGATCGCGCTGAACGGCACCCGTCTGATCAAGCAGCTGACCGACGAGCGCCCCGGCACGGAATGGGTATTCGAGTACTCGCCGGAGACGTTCAGCATGACCGAGCTGGATTTCTCGAAGGAGGTGTGCGATGGCGTTTCCGCGATCTGGCAGCCGACGCCGGAACGGAAGATGATCATCAACCTGCCGTCGACGGTCGAGTGCAGCACGCCGAACGTGTATGCCGACCAGATCGAATGGATGCACCGGCATCTCGAGCGCCGCGACGCCATCGTCCTGTCCGTGCATCCGCACAACGACCGCGGCACGGCCGTCGCCTCGGCCGAACTGGCGGTGATGGCGGGCGCGGACCGCGTCGAAGGCTGTTTGTTCGGGAACGGTGAACGCACCGGCAACGTGGACCTCGTCACCCTGGCGCTGAATCTGTACACGCAGGGCATCCACCCCGGCCTCGATTTTTCCGACATCGATGACGTCCGCCAGTGCGTCGAGGAATGCAACCAGCTGCCCGTCCACCCGCGCCATCCATATGCCGGCGATCTCGTCTTCACCGCCTTCTCCGGCTCGCACCAGGACGCCATCAAGAAAGGTTTCGCGCAGCAGAAGCCGGACGCGATCTGGGAGGTGCCCTACCTGCCGATCGACCCGGCCGACCTGGGCCGCAACTACGATGCCGTGATCCGCGTGAACAGCCAGTCGGGCAAGGGCGGCATCGCCTGGCTGCTCGAACAGGAATACGGCCTGGCGCTGCCGCGCCGCCTGCAGATCGAGTTCAGCCGCGCCGTGCAGCAGGCGACGGACAGCAGCGGMCGCGAAGTSGGCGCCGCCGACATCCAYGCGATCTTCCGCSGCGAATACCTGGACGTCGAACAGCACCATGTCTATCACGGCCACGCCATGTCGTCCAATTCCGGCGACGAGGGCACGCGCCTCAGCGTCGACATCGAGATCGACGGCGTGCGCGCGACGCGCCACGGCACCGGCAACGGCCCGATCGACGCCTTCGTCAATGCGCTCGGTCTCGACGTCAAAGTGATGGATTACCAGGAACACGCCATCGGCAGCGGCGCCGGCGCCCAGGCGGCCTGCTACGTCGAACTGCGCGTCGGCAGCGGCGGTTCGCTGTTCGGCGTGGGCCTGGCCAGCAGCATCATGACCGCCTCGTTCAAGGCCATCCTCAGCGGTGTGAACCGCCATTTTGCGGCCGCGCAGGCGCGTGAGGACCAGGCAGCATAAGCGCCAAAGGAGTGGGCCGACGCTCCCTGGCGCAGTGCGGCGTCAAGCCCTATGCGGGCATGCGGTTTTACGACTGATGTCGCTGAGCCTGGGATGGTTGCATATCGTGCTGTTGGCTTGGGCGCTCGTGGAGATGTCTTGCTGATGTGAATGTCAGAAAGAAATAACCAGTGTATATATGTACAATATCGGAGTTAAAACTTTCACGAAGAGAAAAATGCGTAAATTTATCCTTGTAGTTGTTCTTCTGTTATCGCCAGTTTGTTCTTTTGCAGGGGCCAGCAGAGATGTCGTTACCTGGTATTTAGTAGAGAACGGTAGCCGTTTCTTATTTGCGGCCGGAACGGTGAGTTCCAAAGCTGCCTGCAGTAATGGACAATGGGCGGTAAGCCTGACTGGGCCAAACGCGGCTGGAGGGAAGGCAATCATGGCTGCAGTGCTCCTCGCGGCGGTTCAGAAAACGCCTATTAGCGTTAGCGGCACCGGGGTTTGTGACGTTTTTGGGGATCGGGAAACCGTCGCGTTTATCACCAATTAATGATGATCTGAATCGGCCCAACTTCAGCTCAGGCCGCCTGCACGCCGTAGTAAGCGTGCACTTCGCCCATCCAGCGCGTATCCGCCATGTCCGGCCAGTGGTCGGTATCGAACCCGGGCGCGTTCTCGATGCGCTCCCGCGGGATGTCCATCGTGAAGCGCTTGTGCCGCGGGTCGAGGGTCAGTGCCTGCCACGGCACGGCGAACAGCTTTTCGCCCAGCCCGAGGAAGCGGCTGGACGACATCACGGCATAGGCGATGGCGCCCGTGCGCATGTCCACCATGAATTCCTTGATGACGCCCAGGTGCTCGTTCTGCAAGTTGTGGACATGGTCGCCGATCAGGGTATTCGCGCCCATCAGTTCCGGGCCCGGACCCTTGCCGTGCTTGTTCTTGTACATGCCGTAGTCGTCGCGTTCTTCGTAGGACATCGTCTTCTCCCTGCATCCTGCTGACTGGAAGCAGCAGGATACCTGAGTCGGGCGACGCGGTCCGGCTTCACGCGCGTAACGGACCCGTCAGAAAGTTTCCCACTCGTCGGTGGTGGCCGCGCTCTTCACGGCCACCTTGGGCTGGGCCGGCTTGACGGTGCGCGCGCGGACCGGTGCGGCGACGAGGGGGCGCGCCGGCGCCTTCTTCGGGACGGCGGTCCTGGGCGCGGACACGGCCTGCGTGTCGAGATGGAACAGGCTCACCACTTCGGCCAGCTTGTCGGCCTGCTCGCTCAGGGCGGTGGCGGCCGCCGCCGATTCCTCGACGAGCGCGGCGTTGTGCTGGGTGGAGGAATCCATGTCGGCGATGGCGCGGTTGACCTGTTCGATGCCCGTGCTCTGCTCGCCGCTGGCGCTGGCGATCTCGGCGACGATGTCGCTGACCTTGCGGATGCTGTCGACCACTTCGCTCATCGTCGTACCGGCCTGGTCGACGAGCTTCGTGCCGTCCTCGACCTTGCTCACGGAATCGACGATCAGCTGCTTGATTTCCTTCGCCGCCGCGGCCGAGCGCTGGGCCAGCGTGCGCACCTCGCCCGCCACGACGGCGAAGCCGCGGCCCTGTTCGCCGGCACGGGCGGCTTCGACCGCGGCGTTCAGCGCCAGGATATTGGTCTGGAACGCGATGCCGTCGATGACGCTGATGATGTCGACGATCTTCTTCGATGAATCGTTGATCGCGCCCATGGTCTGCACGACCTGGTCGACGACGGCGCCGCCCTGGGTGGCGATTTCCGACGCGGCGATCGACAGCTGGCTCGCCTGGCGCGCATTGTCGGCGTTCTGGCGCACGGTGCCCGTCAGTTCCTCGACCGTGCTGGCCGTCGTGCCGAGCGAGCCGGCCTGTTGTTCGGTGCGGCTCGACAGGTCCATGTTGCCGGCCGAGATCTCGGCCGACGCGGTGGCGATGGTGTCGGTGCCGCTGCGCACCTGCGAGACGATCGCCACGAGGCTGTCGTTCATGTGGCGCAGCGCGCGCAGCAGGGCGCCCGTTTCGTCGTTGCCCTTCGCTTCGATGTGCTGGGTGAGATCGCCGGCCGCGACCTTCTCGGCCACGTCGACGGCCTGGCGGATCGGCCGGACGATGGCACCCGCGAGCAGCCACGCGCACACGGCGCCGAACAGCACGGCCACGCCGGCCAGCGTGCCGATCATGCGCGCGCTGTTGCGGTTGGCGTTGTCGATGTCGTGGGCGATGGCGTCGATGTGGTCCTGCTGCATCTTGACCAGGTCGGCCAGCTTGCCTTCGTAGGCATCCGATGCCGGCATGTATTCCTGGCTCAGGATGCGTGCGGCCATCTCGGGATCGCCGTCGGCGCGTGCCTTGACGGCCTTTTCCTTCGCCGCCGTATAGGCCTTGCGCAGTTCGCCGATGCGGTTGAACAGGGCGCGTTCCTCGTCGCCTACCAGCAGCGGTTCGATTTTCTTGATCAATTCGGTCGTATGGGCGGCCGTCTTCACCCCGTCGGCCTTGAAGAATTCCACCAGGCTGGGGTCCGAGCTCTTGACGATGGCGGCGGTGCGGCGCACGGCGCCGAAGGTCTGGGTATGCCAATCGGCCATCATGCGTTCCTTGGCCAGCGGTACGGCCATCATCGCGCGCGTGGCGTCCGCGATCGCATTCAGGCGCCAGATGGCCGCCGTGGCAATGACGAGAGTGAGCCCCAGCACGAGGGCGAAGCCCACGCCGAGACGTTTCGCAATATTCATTTTGGCGAAGTAGCCCATATGATCGGTCCTTACGTGAAGCGTGATTGTTGTGTCCCCTTCACGGTTCGGCATGCAGGAGGTCTATGGTTGCGGCAAAATTTTGATTTGCCGTATTGACAACCAGAGAAAAATCCGTACCGGAAAGTGTCCCCGGTCCGATTCTACTGAGAGACAGATGGATTTCGTTACTTTTGGGAATGGATGGGCCAGAAAATACGTGAAGATACGTATTGAGCGTTGGCCTTAGGTAACAGTTTCATGCCACCTGAACAATGGTAGCGAGAGACTCAGGGGCGGGCGCGCAAGCGGGCGATGCGCTCGTCGGTGGCTGGATGCGTTGACAGGTAGTTCAGGGAGTGGCTCAGCCAGCGCGGGAGCCTGGCGGCACCAGGATACTGGCGTTCCAGCGTCTGCAGAATGTTGACGAGACTGTCCGGTGCGCGCCCGTTGCGACGCAGTACAGCGACAGCGTAATCGTCCGCCTCCAGCTCCATGTCGCGCGAATATTGCATTTGCGTCAGCACGGCAGGAAGGCCTGCGGCAACGGCGCTGAAGTCGCCGAACATGATGGCGGACAGCGCGGACGAGAGAGAAGAGGTCATCAGGATACGGATGGTATGGCGCCGTTCGATATGGCCGACCTCGTGCCCGATCACGCCCAGCAATTGCGCTTCGCCAGCGGTGTCGAGCCGTCCGTCCCGGTTCAGCACGAGGCGGACCATCTCGTCAGTGACGATGATGGTACCGTCGGACAATGCCAGCGCATTGGCGCCGAGGGCGTCGTCGCTGTCGCGCGGGTCGGAGGAGGCTACGATCAGGCGTAACGGCATGCGCGGGTGGGCTGGCCGGGCTCGCGCCAGCAGGGCCTCGACCTCGGCGACGCGTTCGGCGTTCAGGTGCGTCGGTGCTATCGTATGTCGGGCTTCCAGGCCGGCCAGTGCGATCCGGCCGACGTCCAGATCGAGCGATGCCGGCAGGCGTGCTGCGATGCGCTCGGCGGCCAGCGGGACGCCGCGCACATAGCCCAGAACGAGCAGCGTTACCAGCAGGGCCAGCGCGAGCAGGGCCGCGGGCCAGCGTTCCTGCCAGCGCGTCACGCGGCTCTTGCGGTATCCGATGGCGTCGAGCAACTGCTGTCGCGCCACGTCCGGTAATACTTCGCAGGTGGCGCCGTCGCCGAGGCGCAGCACGAGCGGTGCGCGCGCGAACGGTTCCGCCACTTGTATCGTGTCGAGGGGGACGCTGCATTCCATCTCGGGCGTGACGATGTGCAGGTGGCCGGCGTCGACGGCCAGCCGGGCCGGGTGCAGGCGGCCGTTGCGTCCGTCGAAATAATGGGCAGGCGTCATGGCGTTCACCAGGAAAGATCCACGCTGAGGAAGTCGGCCATGCCGTCGCCGCCGGCGGCCTGCGGCGGGCGGGTGGCCATCATGGTCGCCAGCTCGACGCCATGGGGGGCATGCACGTGCACATGGGCCAGGCGGTAGCGCCACGTGCGGACTGCCGCGAAGGGGCGGAACAGGCCCAGGGTCAGCAGGGTCAGCACGAAGTTTTCGGCCTGCAGCCGCAAGTAGGCGCGCGGTCGCATGTCGCATGTGATGCGTACGCCGGGAAACGAGGTCGCCGACCAGGCCAGGTTGTCCATGCGGACCGTGATGAAAGGGCTGCCGATCAGCACGAACAGGCCGCCGATGGTCACGAAGAAAACGATCGGCACCAGATTATCCAGGACATGCTCCCAGATGTCGGCTCTCGGACCGGAACGCCCGATCAGCACCAGGGCCACGGCGCCGATCATCAGCACGACGAAAATGGCAGCAAGCACCAGGATCACGGGCACATACGGTTTCGCCAGTCCGGCGTTGGACAGGGCAAAGCCGGCGCGCCGGTCGCCATACATCAGGTGCCGGTGCTGGTAACCTTTCGTCGCGCCATGTAATAACGGCAAGGATACGTAGAGCAGGATGGCGATGTCCAGCAGGGTACTGTCGGGCATGATCTCGTCCACCACATCGGGCAGCAAATAAACCGCCACCGGCAGCAGATAGACGAAATAGGCTTTTCCCATTGCGTCCGCGAAGCCGAACGGCAAACCTCGGTACCAGGTATTTGCCAGGCGAAAGCGCAGCGCAGAACACAGGATGTACGGCAGGCCGGCCAGCAGCAGGATCACGGTCAGCAGGGCAGCCGTGGGTGCGAAACCGGAAGCCACGTAGCCACCGGCCAGCAGCAGCACAGCCAGGATGCGGCCGCGCAGGATCGCTTTCGGATCGCCGCGGAAGTCGAAGCCGGCGTCGGCGAGCCGGGTATTGCGGTAGAAGTACTGGAGCCGGCGGGTTTTCGCCCACGCCGAATAGACGCCGAGCGTGACGACGGACAGCAGGAGGTTGACGATCCAGATCCGGAAATACTCGGCTCCGCTGCCATTGAACGCAAAGGCCAGCGGCTGCGCTGCGGACGTAGCGTCCGTGCCGGGCGTGGCCGCCATGATGGAGGCGCCGTCCGGTGCGGCGACGGCTTCCGGGGCCCCGGCGGGTGCGCTCCAGTCGTCCATTATTTTGTTGATGGAAAGAAAAGATGTCAGTGTAACTACATTTTTCCGGTTTTGGCAATTTGGGAACAAATAAGCGTCGACCAGGTGTCAAAGCTGTGTCATTGCCATTGTTGCCAAGTTGGAATGAAGAAGTATTTGCAGGTTTAAGGTATAATTTCTATTTCCCGCGCGTGCCGTTCGGCACCTTCTGCACAATGACCAAATT
This sequence comes from Massilia sp. P2_C2, assembly GCF_056404615.1. NCBI lineage: Bacteria > Pseudomonadati > Pseudomonadota > Betaproteobacteria > Burkholderiales > Oxalobacteraceae > Massilia > Massilia sp. P2_C2. The sequence goes on from NZ_JBFUDR010000239.1 coordinate 7,751, forward strand.
CGTATTCGTCACTGGCGGCGTCGTGTCTTCCCTGGGTAAAGGGATCGCGGCCGCCTCCCTCGCCGCGATCCTCGAATCGCGCGGTCTCAAAGTCACCATGCTCAAGCTCGACCCGTACATCAACGTGGACCCGGGCACGATGAGCCCTACCCAGCACGGTGAAGTGTTCGTCACCGACGACGGCGCCGAGACCGACCTGGACCTGGGCCACTATGAGCGCTTCATCAGCACGCGGATGAAGAAGGTGAACAACTTCACCACCGGCCAGATCTATGAATCCGTGATCCGCAAGGAACGTCGCGGCGAGTACCTCGGCAAGACCGTGCAGGTGATCCCGCACATCACCAACGAGATCCAGGATTACATCCGCCGCGGCGCCGAAGGCGTCGACGTGGCGCTCGTCGAGATCGGCGGCACCGTCGGCGACATCGAATCGCTGCCGTTCCTGGAAGCCGCGCGCCAGCTGTCGCTGCGCCAGGGCCGCAAGGGCGCCGCGTTCGTGCACCTGACGCTGGTGCCGTACATCTCGTCCGCCGGCGAACTGAAGACCAAGCCCACGCAGCACTCGGTGCAGAAGTTGCGCGAGATCGGTATTTCGCCGAACGCGCTGCTGTGCCGTGCCGACCGCCGCATCCCGGACGACGAGCGCGCCAAGATCTCGCTGTTCGCCAACGTGGAAGAGCAGGCCGTCATCTCCGTGTGGGACGTCGACACGATCTATAAAGTGCCGCAGGTGCTGCACGACCAGGGTCTCGATGACATCATCCTGGATGCCCTCGGCATCGAGGCGCCGCAGGCCGACCTGTCGATGTGGACGAAGCTGATCCACACGCTGGAAAACCCGAAGCACGAAGTCACGATCGGCATGGTCGGCAAGTACGTCGACCTGATCGAGTCGTACAAATCCCTGACGGAAGCGCTGCGCCACGCCGGCATCCACACGGAAAGCCGCGTCAACATCGAATACATCGACTCGGAAGAGATCGAGTCGACGGGCTGCGCCAACCTGGCCAAGTACGACGCCATCCTCGTGCCGGGCGGCTTCGGCAAGCGCGGCGTGGAAGGCAAGATCATGGCCGCCCGCTATGCCCGCGAAAACGGAATCCCGTACCTGGGCATCTGCCTGGGCATGCAGGTCGCGCTGATCGAATACGCGCGCCACATGGCCGGCCTGCCGAACGCCAACTCGACGGAATTCGATCCGGAGACCGACCAGCCGGTCGTCGCCCTGATCAATGAGTGGCAGAACCACGACGGCAAGGTCGAGAAGCGCGACATCAATTCCGACCTGGGCGGCACCATGCGCCTCGGTGCGCAGACCTGCGCCGTGAATCCGGGTACGCTGGCCGCCGAGATCTATGGCAACGTCGTGACGGAGCGCCATCGCCACCGCTACGAAGCGAACAATTACTACCTGCCGAAGGTCGAAGCGGCGGGCCTCGTCGTCGCCGCGCGTACGCCGAACGAAGACCTGTGCGAGATCATGGAACTGCCGCGCAGCGTGCACCCGTGGTACATGGGCGTGCAATTCCACCCCGAGTTCAAGTCGACGCCGCGCAACGGCCATCCGCTGTTCTCGTCGTTCATCAAGGCCGCTTTGGCCCACCAGGCGGCCAACGCCAATCCGCAGGCAGCAAATGTCAACAAATTCGCCGCGGTGGCCCTGCAAGGAGACGCAGCATGAAACTGTGCGGATTCGACGTCGGCCTCGACCAGCCGATCTTCCTGATCGCCGGCACCTGCGTGATCGAATCGCGCCAGATGGCGCTGGACGTCGCGGGCGAGCTGAAGGAAATCACGAGCGCGCTGGGCATCCCGTTCATCTATAAATCGTCGTTCGACAAGGCCAACCGTTCGTCCGGCAAGTCGTTCCGCGGTCCCGGCATGGAAAAGGGCCTGGAGATCCTGGCCGACGTGCGCAAGGAGATCGGCGTGCCCGTGCTGACGGACGTGCACACCGAGGAAGAGATCCCGGTCGTCGCGAGCGTCGTCGACGTGCTGCAGACGCCGGCCTTCCTGTGCCGCCAGACCGACTTCATCAACGCCTGCGCCCGTTCCGGCAAGCCCGTGAACATCAAGAAGGGCCAGTTCCTGGCGCCGGGCGACATGAAGAACGTGATCGACAAGGCCCGAGCGGCCGCTGCCGAAGCCGGTCTGCCCGACCAGTTCATGGCCTGCGAGCGCGGTGTCTCGTTCGGCTACAACAACCTCGTGTCCGACATGCGTTCGCTCGCCATCATGCGCGAGTCGAACTGCCCCATCGTGTTCGACGCCACCCACTCGGTGCAGCTGCCGGGCGGGCAGGGGACGTCGTCCGGCGGCCAGCGCGAGYACGTGCCCGTGCTGGCGCGCGCCGCCGTCGCGGCGGGCGTGTCGGGCCTGTTCATGGAAACACATCCGAATCCGGCCTGCGCGCTGTCGGACGGCCCGAACGCCGTGCCGCTCGCCCGCATGAAGGATTTGCTGACCACCCTGGTCGATATCGACCGCATCGTCAAGAAGGC
>NZ_JBFUDR010000240.1:0-10253 GCF_056404615.1 Massilia sp. P2_C2
CAAGCACTCTACAGACAGTTCTACATACTTAGCACTGTCTTTTAATTTAACCAGTACAACGGGGACGTGCACCCTGTGTACAAGCGAGTTACCTTAAATTTCGGAAGCAACCAAGTAACCCGGTTGAGTCCTAGCCTCTGTAAATGACTCTACTTGCCTTGCGGCACACCCCAGAGGCGAGGTGGTGTAGAGCTAGCAGCGATTAGGCTGCGAGTGCGTACGAGTTATCGTTTGCAGTTATTGATTTCTGGATGTATTTACGAGGTAACCAGTCCTCGGTATGCCCTGTTCTGCTTTGCAACCCACGTCGAAACCAGGTCGCCCCCAGAAAGAGAATGATCATTGTACCGCAATCGGCCGGCGATTGCAGTGGGGCAGGCCCCACGTTTGCGCCAGGCCGAGGCCCTGATGCGTCCTCATCCCCGATATCGGGACGAGGGACTCGCATTCAAGGCCCGGGCTGCGATCAGCGACCCTGGTTCTGGTTCTGGTTCTGGTTGGCGATCTGGTTACCGAGCATGCCGCCACCGATGATGCCGGCGACCGTTGCCAGTTTGCGGCCGTTGCCGCTGCCGACCTGGTTGCCCAGCAGGCCGCCCACGACGGCGCCCGTGCCGATCGCGACGTAGTTCGGTTGTGCCGGTTGTGGTGCGGGCTGCGGTGCCGGTTGACGGTACGTGGGCGCATCGTTCTGGGCATAGCTCGTGTGGTGCGTCGTGTGGTGCGGCGCCGGTTTCGCCGGCACTTCCTTGATCACCGTTTCCTTGATGATGGTCGGTGCCGGTTGGGCACTTGCGACGGCCGGCTGGGCGTATGCGCCTTGCGCCGGCTGCAGGCCCTGCGGTGCCGTTGCATCCGCGGCCATCGGCAGGGCCGGGGCGGCAGTCGGGGCGGCGGCGTAGGCCGGGTTCGTTTGCGTGGTCGTCGCGCCTGCCTCAGGTGCGCCGTGCGAGTTCGGCAACAGGCCGGTGATCGCGGCCGTGCCGGCCAGGCTGACGACGATGACGGACACTGCGGCAGCTGCCGTCAGCGGGTGGATACGGGAAGTGGTCTTGGTCGTTTCCATTTTGTCTGCTCCTGAGACGTTGTTGTCGTATGGCTGTAGATTACCGGGGAGCATCCGGTAGAGATAGACGATGCAATGTATCAATCGTAAAGATATGTAAATGACGGGCTGACTCATGGCGGACGTGTCCGCGGCGGCGTGTTCGGGAAAAACGCAATTGCTGTATGATTGTTCGCAAAGCGTGTTCCAAAAATTCAACGTCTGCCAGGACGTTTTTTTCCTGATTTCCCTTACATAGGTGCAGTATTGCAATACCGCTTGGACCAGCGGACACCACCGTCATTGGTGGTAGAGGCGAATCCAGGTGCAGATGTCTTCTTCAAATTCATACGGCACTGCCGGTTTGGGAGACTTCGATGCAATTCTTGCGTAACGTCAGCTTATGCCTGATGTTGGTGCTGGTGGCGTCCTGCGGTGGCGGGTCGAGCCAGCAACCGGATGCCATGCTCGGCGAGGTGGTGGTCACCACCAAGGCGCCGGGACCGACACCTTTCATCGCGCACGTGGGCATCCGGATCGAGCGAGCCGATCTCGTGCGTTCAGTGTCATACACGATCGAGCCCAAGCCGGGCACGGTATCCCGGCCGGTGTCGATCACCTACAGGAACGCTTACCTGGTTGGTCGCCAGCTGCTCGACGTTGCAAACCGGCACCTGGACCTGCCCGTCGTCGGGCTGTATGCGGCCTACCAGAACAAGGTTTCACTGCAATTCACCTTTGCTGACGGATCGACGCGCTCGGACAGCGCGGTCATCGATACCGCGGTTTATCAGGAAGCGCCGCCACGCTACACGGCATTGGACGTCAAGACGTCGCGCCAGCCCGGCATCACGCTCGGTTACGATTTCATGCTCTTGAAGAATCTTGTGACCACGCCTGTCGTCATCGACACTGACGGCAACATACGTTGGGCCGGAACGGGTGTCAGCAATGCCCCATCGGCGACCTTCCTCGCTGGTCGTTTCCTGATTGGCAGCGGTGAAGCGCCGACGCTTTATCGCATCGAACTGGACGGCACAACAAGCACCGTGAACCTGTCCGATCCCACTTTCGCTAATTTTCATCACGACTTATTTCCCGGCAAGGTCGGTCTGTTGGCGGAAGTGGACACGCTTGCCGGCGGCACGAAGATTCTGGAGTCGACACTGGCGGAAATCGATGCTGACGGGCGCGTGCTCAAACAATGGGACATGGCGGCGATCTTTCGCGCGGCGATGTCCGCAGGCGGCGACGACCCGTCCGGTTTCGTGCGTGACGGCGCTGACTGGTTCCATATGAACTCAGCCATCTATAGCCCCGCCGACGACTCGCTGATTGTCTCGAGCCGCGAGAACTTCGTGGTCAAGCTCGACTATCAGAGTGGACGCATCCGCTGGTTGTTGGGAGACCCGAACAAGTACTGGTACGTGGGTTACCCCTCGTTGCGCGCGCTGGCATTGAACCTGACGTCAGGCAAGATGCCGGTCGGCCAACACTCGCTTTCGATTGCACCCGACGGCAAACTCATGCTTTTTAATAACGGGACGGCAAGTTTCAACAACCCCGCCGGCACCCCGGCGGGCGTCAACCCGGGCTTCAGCGCCGTGTCCAAGTATGCAATCGACGAGGCAGCGCGCACGGCTGCCGAGGTCTGGACTTACGAGCACAATCGCGATCTCTGGTCCGATATCTGTTCCAGCGCCTATCAGGTGAACCAAGGCAGTTACCTGATCAATTACTCGACTGCATACGGGCGCACACGCGCGAAGTTGGTCGGGCTCGATGCGAGCGGCAACGTCGCGTTTGACTACGAATATCCGACTCAAGACTGCGACACGAGTTTCAATGCCGTGGCTGTCGATTTCGGTTCGCTAGTGCTGGATTGAATTAAATGCCGGTATTTGGACAGTGGAGTGATCAAAAGGAAGAGGGGAGTTCCGCGTAGTTTCGGCCGTGTCGGTAAGCCACGCGGAACGAAGAAGAGGGCGATTCAGGCAGCCGTTTCGGCGGTATGCGCCGCATTCGCCAGCTGTCGGAGCATCTGCAGCAGCTGTTGCGGTGTGTCAAGCAGGTGGTCCGCGCCCCAGGTCGCGGGATCGATCGAGCCGCAATAGCCCCAGTTGCATGCCACGGTAACCATGCCGGCAGCGCGGCCCGCTTCGATGTCGCGCAGATCGTCGCCCACGTACCAGCAGTGCGCCGGGGCGATGTCCAGGCGGCGGGCGGCTTCCAGCAGCGGGGCCGGGTGGGGCTTTGCGTGCGGCGTCGTGTCGCCCGAGATCACGCAACCCGCCTGCGCGAGGCCGATCAGCGGCACGAGCGGATCCGTGAAGCGCGCGGGCTTGTTGGTAACGATGCCCCAAGCCATGCCGGCCGCCGCGATGCCGTCCAGCAGATCGGATATGCCATCGAACAGCGTGCTGTGCACGGCCATCGCCGACTGGTAGCGTTCGAACCACTGCATGCGCAGTTCTTCGTAGCCTTCGTCGCCCGGTGCCAGGCCGAAGGCGGCGCCGATCATGCCGCGGGCGCCGGCCGAGGCGGTCGGGCGCAGGACCGCATACGGCGTCGGCTCGAGGCCGCGCTCGGTGCGCATCCAGTTGACGGCGGCCGCGAGGTCGGGCGCGGTGTCGGCCAGCGTGCCGTCGAGGTCGAACAGGACGGCGCGCGGCGCGGGCAGGGAAGAAGAAAAGGTCATGGAACGATACTTTTAAAGCGGTTTGCTGCAGGCCATCATGTAGTTGACGTCGGTGTCCTGGTTCAGCGAATAGATCTGGGTCAGCGGATTGTAAGTCAGGCCTTTCACGCCGTCGACGACGAGACCGGCTTCGCGCACGAAGGTCGACAACTCGGCCGGTGTGATGAACTTGGCGTAGTCGTGGGTGCCGCGCGGCAGCATGCGCAACACGTATTCGGCGCCGATGACGGCGAACAGATACGATTTGACGTTGCGGTTCAGCGTGGAAAAGAACACGCGGCCGCCCGGTTTGACGAGCGTCGCGGCGGCACGCACGATGGCTGCCGGATCCGGAACGTGCTCCAGCATTTCCATGCAGGTGACGACGTCGAACTGGCCGGGCTCTTGCGCGGCCATGTCTTCCGCCGCCACCAGCTTATAGCGCACCTCGACGCCCGATTCCAGGCTGTGCAGGTCGGCAACCTTCAGCGCCTTCTTCGACAGGTCGATGCCGGTCACCTTCGCGCCCTTGCGCGCCATGGACTCGGAGAGGATGCCGCCGCCGCAGCCGATGTCGATGACATTCTTGCCAGCCAGCGGCACGCGCGCGTTGATCCATTCCAGGCGCAACGGGTTGATGTCGTGCAGTGGACGGAATTCGGACGTCGGGTCCCACCAGCGGTGGGCCAGTTCACTGAACTTCTGGATCTCCAGGGGATCGGCATTGGTCGTCGTAGTCATAGGACGGAATGATAGCGGAAATGGATAGTGGTACGGATGGGACAGCGAAAAAAAGAACGTTTCCTTCCGGCCATAAAAAAACCCCGCCGAAGCGGGGTTGGTCAGGTGCCCGGCAGGATTACTGCTTCTGGCTGCGGGTACCGACGACTTCGATTTCCACGCGACGGTTCTTGGCGCGGCCAGCGGCGGTCTTGTTGTCTGCGACCGGCTGTTTCTCGCCTTTGCCTTCGGTGTAGACGCGGTTGGCTTCCACACCCTTGCTCTGCAGATAAGCCTTGACGGCTTCGGCGCGGCGGACGGACAGCTTCTGGTTGTACGCATCGGTGCCGACCGAGTCGGTGTGGCCGACGGCGATGATGACTTCCAGGTTGATGTCTTTCAGCTTCGAGGCCAGGTCGTCCAGCGACGCCTTGCCGGCCGGCTTCAGCACGGCCTTGTCGAAGTCGAAGAAGGCGTCAGCCGAGTAGCTCACTTTTTCCGAGGTCGGAACCGGAGCCGGAACCACTGCCGGGGCCGGAGCCGGTGCAGGTGCCGGAGCGGCGACCGGCGGCGGCGGCGGAGCGACGCACTTGCCGTTTTCCAGACGTTCAGGTTCCACGCACAGCGGTGCGTCGCAGCCCGGGACCGCGTCAGCCGGGGTCCAGTAGCCCGTACGCCAGCACAGGCCGAACGGGTCGCGGGCGATGACACCACGGGCATCCTGCACGTAAGCGCTGTACGGCGTGCGAGCCTGAATATCGGTGGTCAGCGGCGCATACGGAGGCGCACTTTGCGCGGATGCGCTGCCCGCCATCGCGGCCGTAGCTGCGAATACGAGAGTTGCCAGTTTATTCATATTTTTTCTTCCTTTCGGTAAAATCTTTTAGCGGCGAAACTGTTTTAAGGCAATAAGACGTGGGCACAAGATTAACACTCGAGAGAGCATGTCAGTTTCGCATTGTGAAACAAGCAATTAACGTCTCGGCCATTTTGCCACATACGCCACATCCGCACGACCGAGCGTCAAGCAATTGCCCCGCATGCCAATTGTGACGTTGTTTCTGCGCAACAAGGTGTCAATAAGCGGACTCAAGCTTGACGAACGTTTATGACGGGAATGTGTCATGACGCTAATTGTGCCAGTTTGTTAATCCCTTTGCTTGCCGTCCAAATGCGTTGCTGATAGGTCGGCCGTGGTAAAATCATGAGCTTGGAATTCGATAAATCAGCCTGAAAGCGTCGACCCCGCACAATGGATCAATTCGCAAAAGAAACAGTCCCAATTTCACTGGAAGAAGAGATGCGCAAGAGCTACCTCGATTACGCCATGAGCGTGATCGTGGGCCGCGCTCTGCCGGACGTGCGCGACGGTCTGAAGCCCGTGCACCGTCGCGTCCTGTACGCGATGCACGAGATGAACAACGTGTGGAACCGTCCCTACCTGAAGTGCGCGCGCGTGGTCGGCGATACGATGGGTAAGTACCACCCGCACGGCGACGCGTCGATCTACGACACGCTCGTGCGCATGGCCCAGGACTTCTCGCTGCGCTACACGCTCGTGGACGGGCAGGGCAACTTCGGTTCGATCGACGGCGATTCCGCCGCGGCGATGCGTTACACCGAGTGCCGCCTGGACAAGATCTCGAACGAACTGCTGGCCGACATCGACAAGGACACCGTCGACTTTCAGCCGAACTATGACGGCAAGGAAAAGGAACCGACCGTCCTGCCGACGCGCATCCCGAACCTGCTGATCAACGGCTCGTCCGGCATCGCGGTCGGCATGGCCACGAACATTCCGCCGCATAACCTGTCCGAAGTGATCAGCGGCGCGCTGCATGTCCTCAGGAATCCGGACTGCACGATCGACGAGCTGATCGAGCTGATTCCGGCGCCGGACTTCCCGACGGCCGGCATCATCTACGGCGTCTCGGGCGTGCGCGACGGCTATCGCACGGGCCGCGGCCGCGTGGTGATGCGCGCCAAGACGCACTTCGAGGAATACGGCAAGGACGGCGGCCGCATCGCGATCATCGTCGACGAGCTGCCGTACCAGGTCAACAAGAAGTCGCTGCTCGAGCGCATCGCCGAGAACGTGCGCGACAAGAAGCTGGAAGGCATTTCCGACATCCGCGACGAGTCCGACAAGTCGGGCATGCGCGTCGTCATCGAGCTGAAGCGCGGTGAAGTGCCGGAAGTCGTGCTGAACAACCTGTACAAGCAGACCCAGCTGCAGGATACGTTCGGCATGAACATGGTGGCCCTCGTCAACGGCCAGCCGAAGCTGCTGAACCTGAAGCAGATGCTGGAGTGCTTCCTGTCGCACCGCCGCGAAGTGGTCACGCGCCGCACCGTGTTCGAACTGCGCAAGGCGCGCGAACGCGGCCACATGCTGGAAGGCCTCGCCGTCGCGCTCGCGAACATCGACGACTTCATCGCGATCATCAAGGCCGCGCCGACGCCGCCTGTCGCGAAGACGGAGCTGATGGCGCGTGCGTGGGATTCGTCGCTCGTGCGCGAGATGCTGACCCGCACCGAACTGGGGGCGTCCGGCGGTATCGACGCGTTCCGTCCGGAGCACCTGCCGAAGCACTACGGCATGCAGCAGGACGGCCTGTACAAGCTGTCGGACGAGCAGGCCCAGGAAATCCTGCAGATGCGCCTGCAGCGCCTGACCGGCCTCGAGCAGGACAAGATCGTCAACGAGTACAAGGAGGTGATGGCCCACATCGCCGACCTGCTCGACATCCTGGCCCGTCCGGAGCGCGTCACCAGCATCATCGTCGACGAGATGGGCCAGATCAAGACCGACTACACGGAAAACGGCAAGGACCAGCGCCGTTCCGCGATCGAGCACAACGCGAGCGACCTGGAAACGGAAGACCTGATCACGCCGCAGGACATGGTCGTCACCCTGTCGCACACGGGCTACATGAAGTCCCAGCCGATTTCCGAATACCGTGCGCAGAAGCGCGGCGGCCGCGGCAAGCAGGCGATGGCGACGAAGGACGAGGACTGGATCGACCAGCTCTTCATCGCCAACACGCACGACTACATGCTGTGCTTCAGCAACCGCGGCCGCATGTATTGGCTGAAGGTGTGGGAAGTGCCGCAGGGTTCGCGCAACTCGCGCGGCAAGCCGATCGTGAACATGTTCCCGCTGCAGGACGGCGAGAAGATCACGGTGATCCTGCCGCTGTCGGGCGAGAACTCGACGTTCCCGGAAGACCACTACGTGTTCATGTCGACGAGCCTCGGCACGGTCAAGAAGACGCCGCTGCGCGACTTCAGCAACCCGCGCAAGGCCGGCATCATCGCCGTCGACCTGGACGAGGGGGACTTCCTGATCGGCGCGGCCCTGACGGACGGCAAGCACGACGTGATGCTGTTCTCGGATGCAGGCAAGGCCGTCCGCTTCGACGAGAACGATGTGCGGCCGATGGGCCGCACGGCGCGCGGCGTGCGCGGCATGAACCTGGAAGAGGGCCAGAACGTGATTGCGCTGCTGGTCGCCGAGAACGAGCAGCAGTCCGTCCTGACCGCCACCGAGAACGGCTTCGGCAAGCGTACCCCGATCACGGAGTACACGCGCCACGGCCGCGGCACGAAGGGCATGATCGCGATCCAGACGACCGAGCGCAACGGCAAGGTCGTCGCCGCCACGCTGGTGGATGAGACCGACGAGATCATGCTGATCACGACCGGCGGCGTGCTGATCCGCACCCGCGTGGCCGAGATCCGCGAGATGGGCCGCGCCACCCAGGGCGTGACCCTGATCGCGGTGGAAGACGGCACGAGGCTGTCCGGCCTGCAGCGCGTCGTCGAGACCGACATCGAGGAAACGGAACTGGAGCCTGCCCCCGAATAGTAGGGTGGGCACGGGGTGCCCACCCTACATCGAGCTCCGGAATGGACGGCACCAGAAAAAAGCCGCCGCGCGCCACGCCGGCGGCTTTTTTATTTCGCATTGTGGCACTTCCGTGGGAAATGGCAGTGGTTGAGGATTTTTTGCAAGTTTCGTGCGAAAATCGAGGAACCCGCATTGTCATGACGGGAAAGCAAGCCCCCGCCCTAGCCATCATTCAAGGATATTCGTGAAGAAATCACTCGCCGCCATCGCCTCCGTCATTGCCGTCACCTGCGCATCCGCCGCGTTCGCCGCGACGCCGGTGCCGTCCGCCGATCCGGCCGTCGTTGCCGCCACCAAGCAGATGCTGACGTCGATGAAGCTGCGCGACGTGATGGTGGCGTCGCTGAAGCAGGCCGACCAGCAGATGCCGTCCCAGCTGGCGGCGTCGATGAATGCGATGATCGATGGCGACGCGACGCTGAGCGCGGAGAAGAAGGCCGAGGCGCGCAAGAAGCTCCAGGAAGCGCTGCCGAAGCTGACCGAGCAGACGCACGCCATCTTCACCGACCCGACCCTCGTCGACGACATGCTGGCCGAAATGGTGCCGCTGTACGCCGAGACCTATACGCTGGACGAGATCCGCCAGCTGTCCGCGTTCTACGCGTCGCCGCTGGGCCAGAAGATGCTGGCGAACATGCCGGCGCTGATGAGCCGCAGCATGGAGATCAGCAACCGCGTGATGCTGCCGCGCGTCCAGAAGATGATGGCCCAGAGCGCACAAAGCATCGTCGGCAAGTAAGGAGGCAGGCAGAATGACCCAGGTGTACAACTTCTCCGCCGGCCCCGCCGTCCTGCCGAAGGAAGTCCTGCGCCAGGCGGCCGACGAGATGCTCGACTGGCACGGCAGCGGCATGTCCGTGATGGAAATGAGCCACCGTGGCCCGGAATTCATCTCGATCGCGAAGCAGGCCGAGGCCGATCTGCGCGAGCTGCTGGCGGTACCGGCCAACTACAAGGTCTTGTTCATGCAGGGCGGCGGGCTTGGCCAGAACGCCATCACGCCGCTGAACATGCTGGGCCGCAAACCCCACGGTGCCGCGGGCGGACCGGCCACCATCGATTTCGTGCACACGGGTTCGTGGTCCGGCAAGTCGCTGAAGGAAGCAAGGCGCTACGCGAACGTGAACGTGGCCGCGTCGGGCGAGGCGAGCCGCTTCACGACGGTGCCGCCGCAGGACACGTGGAAGCTGAGCGCGGACGCCGCCTACCTGCACCTGTGCACGAACGAGACCATCGACGGCGTGGAGATCGATTACGTGCCGACGGTACAGGGTGATACGCCGCTCGTCGTCGACATGTCGTCGCACATCCTGTCGCGCCGGATCGACGTGTCGAAGTACGGCGTGATCTTCGCCGGCGCGCAGAAGAACATCGGCCCGGCGGGCCTGACGATCACGATCGTGCGCGAAGACCTGCTCGACCACGCGCTGCCGATCTGCCCCGGCGTGTTCAACTGGCGCGCCGTGGCGGATGCCGAGTCGATGCTGAACACGCCGCCGACGTACGCGATCTATATCGCCGGCCTCGTGTTCGCGCACCTGAAGAAACTGGGCGGCGTGGCCGAGATGGAACGCCGCAACATCGAAAAAGCGCGCCTGCTGTACGCGGCGCTGGACGCCGACGATTTCTACCAGAATCGTGTGGCGCCCGAATATCGCTCGCGCATGAACGTACCGTTCTACCTGCGCGATGAATCCTTGAACGAACAATTCCTGGCCGGCGCCAAAGCGCGCGGCCTGCTGCAACTGAAGGGCCACAAGTCCGTCGGCGGTATGCGGGCATCGATCTACAACGCGATGCCGATCGAGGGTGTGCAAGCCCTGGTCGATTATTTGAACGAGTTCGCGGGCCGCCGTTGATCGGCCCTCGTAGGGTGGGCACCCCCGTGCCCACGCGTAACG
>NZ_JBFUDR010000241.1:0-10138 GCF_056404615.1 Massilia sp. P2_C2
GCGCATCCCGGTGCATTGGGACGCCGCGGGCGGCGGCGCCGAATTCCGCGTGCAATATCCGCCGACTGCGCCCACGTGGGACGAATTCCATCCCGCTTTGCAAACGCTGCGGCTGCGCCTCACGGGGCCGGACGCGGACGATACGCGCGCCGTGCCGTTCGGCTTCGTGCAGGTCGCGGCGCCGGGCACCGATATCCTCGTCAACGGCCGCCCCGTGTTCCTGCGCGGGACGCACCACGGCGGCGATTTTCCATTGACCGGCTATCCGCCGACGGACGTCGCTTACTGGAAGAAGATCTTCGCCATCAACAAGGCGTGGGGCATCAACCACGTCCGCTTCCACTCGTTCATGCCGCCCGAGGCCGCGTTCCAGGCGGCGGACGACGTGGGCATCTACCTGCAGCCGGAGCCCGGCATGTGGAACCGGTTCGAGCCCGGTTCACCGATCGAGGCGATGCTGAACGACGAGACGGCGCGCCTGATCCGCGCTTACGGCAATCATCCGTCGTTCCTGCTGCTCAGTCCCAGCAACGAACCGTCCGGCCGGTGGAAGGACGTGTTCGACCGCTGGATCGCGCGCTTCCGCGCCGAGGATCCGCGCCGGCTCTACACCAACGGCACGGGGCATACGGAACCCGTCGTGCCGGACCTCGACCAGAACACGGACTACCTGGCCGTGCAGCGCATCGGCCCCAGGCCGCTGCGCAACAAGACCGGCTGGTTCGGGCGCGACTACGCCGCCTCGCTGGACGGCATCCAGGTGCCCGTCGTCGCGCACGAGATGGGGCAGTGGGTCGCGTATCCCGATTTCTCCATCATCGACAAGTTCACGGGCTATCTGCGGCCGGGGAATTACGAGATCTTCCGCGACTCCGCCCGCCGCCACGGGGTGCTGGACCGCAACCGGGATTTCGCGCTGGCCTCGGGCCGCTGGCAGGTGGCGTGCTACAAGGAAGAGATCGAGGCGGCGCTGCGCACGCGCGGCATGAGCGGCTACCAGCTGCTGGACCTGCACGACTACCTCGGCCAGGGCACGGCGCTCGTCGGCATCCTCGACACGTTCTGGGAGACGAAGGGATATGCGACGCCGGAAGCGTTCCGCCGCTTCAACGGCGCGACGGTGCCGCTCGCGCGGCTGGCGCGCACCGTGCTCACGACGCGACACGTTCGACGTTCCGGTCGAGATCGCGCACTATGGCGAGAAGCCGCTGTCCGGTGCACGGCCCTGGTGGCGCGTCGAGGACGACGGCGGACGCCCGGTCGCGCAAGGACGCTTCGCGGCGCTGGACGTCCCGATCGGGAAGAACATCGCGCTGGGACGCGTGGCGGCCGATCTGGCACGGCTGCCGGCGCCCGCGCACTACAAGCTGGTCGTGGGGCTGGAGGGGACGGAGATCGCCAACGACTGGAACTTCTGGCTGTACCCGGATGCCGTGGACCCGGCCGTGCCGGCCGGCGTGCTCGTGACCCATGCCTGGGCCGAGGCGGCGTCCCGGCTGGCGCAGGGCGGATCCGTGCTGTACCTGCCGCGCAAGGCCGACCTGGACTGGACGTCGCCGCCGCTCGCGGACGTGCCGGTGTTCTGGAACCGCTTGATGAACCCGGGCTGGAGCCGCATGCTGGGCCTGTGGATAGCTCGCGCGCACCCCGCGCTGGCGAGCTTTCCGACGGCGGACCACATGGACTGGCAGTGGAGCGAGCTGGTGGCCGGCGCCCGCGCGTTCAACCTGGAGCGCCTGCCGGCCGGGCTCAAACCCATCGTCCAGCCCATCGACGACTGGAACCGCAACTACCGCCTGGGCGCCGTGTTCGAGGCGCGGGTGGGACGTGGCCGGCTGGTCGTGGCGACGTTCGACCTGGAGAACCGGCTGGACGAACGCCCGGCCGCGCGCCAGCTGCGCCGTTCGCTGCTCGATTACATGGCGAGTTCGCGCTTCCAGCCGGCGATGGAGGTCGATCCGGCCGCACTGCGCGCCAGCCTGTTCGACACGCGCGTGATGAAGAAGCTGGGCGCGACCGCGAGCGGCTGGCCGGATGCCGCCGCAACCATCGACGGCGATCCGAATACATACAGCCTCGTGGCCGTGAAGGGCGACGCAGCGCGGCCGCAACCGCCACTGACGATCGCGTTCGCGGGCGCCGTGCCGTTCGACGGCCTGGTGCTGATGCCGCGCCAGAACCACCGCGACCACGAGGGCGACGTGCGCGAGTGGCGGGTGGAGGCGAGCGACGACGGCGCCGTCTGGCGCGAGGTGGCGCGGCCGACGCTGGTTTCGACGTTCGATCCGCAGACGGTGCGGTTCGGGCAGACGGTGACGGCGCGCTATCTGCGCCTGACGCCCTTGTCCGGCTTCGGCCAGGACCGCGCGAGCGCGCTGGCCGACGTGGCCGTCCTGTACACGGGACCCGCGCTGCCCGAGGAAGCCGGCGAACTCGAATACCGGCGCTCGCGCCCGACGTCGGCCGACGTCGACGAGGCGGGCATGGACGACGGTCCGCGCCGGCGCCGCAAGCCCGTGCCCTGACACCGCCATGCGTAAAACGTATCGCTCGCACCAAAAAATTCATTGGTCGGAAGGCAGCCCTGCCACTATGATCGCAACGCGGCGCTGAACGGCCGCGCATGTCCGATCCAACCACAATCAAAGGGAACGCTTTGTTCATCAGCTTACGCCCGTTCGCGGCGGTGTCCGCGTGCCTGGCGCTGGCGCTGTGCGCGCTCACCGGCTGCGCGCTCGATCGCGCCAAGCCAAACGCCGGCGAGATCGCCGCCAAGCCGCTGTTCCGCGATCCCGTGTACGACGGCGCCGCCGATCCCACCCTCATCTGGAATCCGGCGCGCGGCCGCTGGTGGATGTTCTACACGAACCGCCGCGCGACGGCGACGGACCTGCCGGGCGTGACGTGGGTGCACGGCACGCGCATCGGCATTGCCGAGTCGCCCGACGGTGGCGCGCACTGGACCTATGTCGGCACGGCGGACGTCGAGCTGCCTCCGGAATACGGCGGAGAGAATGCCACGCACTGGGCGCCGGACGTCGTCCGCGGCGACGACGGCACCTACCACATGTTCCTCACCGTGGTGCCTGGCGTGTTCGAGGACTGGGGGCATCCGCGCGTGATCGTGCACCTGACGAGCAGCGACCTGCGCACGTGGCGCCATCCCGTCAAGATGCCGCTGGCGAACGACAAGGTCATCGATCCGTCGCTGGCGCGGCTGCCGGGCGGCGGCTGGCGCATGTGGTATAACAACGAGCGCGAAGGCAAGACCATCTATTACGCCGACAGTCCGGACCTCGTGCACTGGACGGACCGTGGCACGGCCGTTGCCCTGCGCGGCGAAGGGCCGAAGGTGTTYCGCTGGCGCGGCGCCTGGTGGATAATCGTCGACGTGTGGCACGGCCTTGCCGTGTTCCGCTCCGACGACGCGCTCACGTGGCGCCCGCAGCCTGCCACCTTGCTGGAACAGCCGGGGCATGGACCCGACGACGGCGTGATGGGCGGCCATGCGGACGTCGTCGTCAATGGCGACCACGCTTACCTGTTCTATTTCGTGCATCCCGGCAGGCAGGGGCCCGATGCGAAACGCGACGGGCCTGAGCAGCGGCGCAGCCTGATCCAGGTGACGGAATTGATCGAAGAGGGTGGCGTGCTGCGCACCGACCGCGACGCGCCGGTGCACATCCGGCTCGGCCCCGATGCGTGATTTTTTTGGAGGTTGGATGGTCCGCTTTACCTTTCGCGCCATGCCGGCGCTGGCCCTGTGCCTCGCCACCGTGTTCGCCCCGGCCCGCGCCGCCGAGCCGGTATTTCACAATCCACTCGTGCTGCAGCGCGCCGACCCGCAGGTGAGCCTGCAGCCGGACGGCTGGTACTATTTCACGGCGACGGTGCCGGAATACGACCGCATCGAGATCCGCCGCGCCCGTTCGCTCGACGACCTGGGCGCGGCCACCGCGAAAACCGTGTGGCGCAAGCACGCGACGGGCGAGATGGGCGCGCACATCTGGGCGCCCGAGATGCATCGCATCGACGGCAAGTGGTATATCTATTTCACGGCCGGGCGCGCCGACAAGATCTGGGACATCCGCCTGTACGTGCTGGAAAACGCGTCGCCCGATCCGTTCCAGGGCGAGTGGACCGAACGGGGCCAGATCAAGACGGGCTGGGAATCGTTCTCGCTCGACGCCACGACATTCGCACACCGCGGCCAGCGTTATCTCGTGTGGACGCAGACGGCGCCGGACGGGAGCAAGGGCACGAATATCTACCTGGCGAAGATGGACACGCCGTGGTCGATCAAGGGGCCCGCCGTGCTGCTGTCGAAGCCGGAGTACGCTTGGGAAAAGGTCAAGTTCGACGTGGACGAAGGGCCGGCTGTGCTGGTCAGCCATGGCCGCGTGTTCGTCACGTTCTCGGCCAGCGCGACGGACGAGAATTATTGCCTCGGCATGGTCAGCGCGCCGGCGGACGCCGACCTGACGGACCCCAAATCCTGGACCAAGCTGCCGCAGCCCGTCTTCAGGAGCAGCGCAAAGAACGGCCAATGGGGCCCGGGCCACAATGCGTTCACGACAACACCGGACGGCAAGACCGACGTGCTGGTCTACCATGCGCGCAACTACCGCGAGATCCAGGGCGATTCGCTGCATGACCCGAACCGCAATACGCGTGCCCAGGTCATCCACTGGCGTCCGGACGGCATGCCCGATTTCGGCGAACCCGTGGCGGACATTTCCACGGTAATTCTCGCCCCGCATAACCGTAAGGCGAAGTAGCGCGGTAGCCGGAAAGTCTGGTATTGTTGTCGCCGTCACAACAATGTCAAATGAACGGAGGGCGCGATGAACGGTGCGGGTGGAACGAACGGCGGCACGGGCCAGTTTTTCGTGGGCCTCGTGCTGATGGTGGGCGGGTTCTACCTGCTGCTGAACAGCGTCGTGGTCAGCTCCAGCTTCGGCCTCGGCACCCGGCTGTTCGGCGTCGGCGGCTACGGCGTCACGGGCGGCATCGTGCTGATCCCCCTCGTGATCGGCATCGCGATGATCTTCTTCAATGCCCGCAACGCGCTGGGCTGGCTGCTCGCCATCTGCGCGTTCGCGGCGCTCGTGTTCGGCGTGATCGCGTCCGTGAACATGTCGCTGCGCACGATGTCGGCGTTCGAACTCCTCTGCATCCTGGCGCTCGCGYTCGGCGGCCTCGGGCTGTTCCTGCGCTCGCTGCGCAGCGCGGCGCGCGACGAACAGGCATCGCCCTCGCGGCGCCTGCGTTCCTGATCAGCCCAGGCCCGCCTCGGTCTGCTGGCGCAGGCGTGCGCGCCAGGCGCCGAGCGCGGACAGCGCGGCATGGAACTTCCTTTCGATCAGGTCGGCCTCGACCGGCGTGACCTTCCCGTCGAGCAGGGCGGCCGACACCGCCTCGGCCACGGCGCCCACGTCGCTCATCACGCGGCAGACCGTCTGCGACAAATCGTCCTGGCGCGCCGCCTCCGGCTGCGGCACCACGAACGCGGCCATCCCGTGGCGCACGAGCAGCGCATGCAGCGGCAGGTGCGCATCCGGCACGCCGGCCTTGTGGCAGCATTCGACGATCAGCGAGACTTCCTCGAACGAGGGGTAGTGCGACGCGATCGTGGGCGCGAGCTTGTTGCGCAAGACATTGGCCGACATCCCCAGTTCGCGCGCCAGCGCTTCGATGCCGCCGGGGTAGCGCCGCGCCACGGTGTACAGGGCGTCGTGCTGGTTCATGTCGAGGTAACGGCGGGTCATGGTAATCCTTTGCTTATTCTACCGGTGCATGTCAATATGCCGGTCGTTATCCTTATTCTAACTTTCGATCGCTTTCCTGGCCATGTTGAAGATTTATAAAGTCGCGTTCCTGCTGTCCCTGCTGGTGCCGCTCACGTACGTCGACGCCGCGGATGCGAGGCCGTCGAGGTCGTCGTCGTTCAGGGGCGGATTTTCCTCGCATCGGTCTTCGTCTTCATCTTCGTCGTCGCCTTCGTCGAAGTCGCACGCGGCGTCGCCATCGAAGTCGAGCGGCAGTTTCGGGTCGTTCAGCCGGCATTCGACGTCGTCCGATGCGCCCGAGCCGCCGGCCAGGCCGTCCGGCAGCTTCGGCTCGTTCGACAGCGGCGCGGCGGCGCCGCAGAAGTCGGATTCCGCGCTGTCGCAAAAGCTGAACCGGAACTCGGCGGAAGCGAATGCATTGCGCACGCTGGATGCGCGCCGCCAGGCGCAGGCCGACGCGACGCGCGACACCCGGCCCGTGCCCGGTTATGAAAGAAGCGGGTCCGGCCAGCAGGCGCCCACGTATGCGCCGCCGCCGGCCGGGTATCCGCAGCAGCAACCGCCGGTCGTCGTGCGCCAGGACAGCGGCCTCGGTCACGTGATCGCGGGCGCCGTCCTCGCCAACGCGGCGCGCGGGGCGCATGCGAGCGGCAACAACGGTTATCCGGGCGCCTACCCGGCCACGGCGGGCAGCGGCACGACGGTGCCCACGTCGGTGCCTGCACCGGCGCCCGCGCCCGCGCGGTCGGACGGCGTACCGTTCTTCGGCATGTTCCTCTGGCTGTGCATGCTGGCGCTCGCGGGCTGGATCGTGTATTTCGTGTGGCGCCGGGTGCGCCGTGCGCGCGAGGCGAAGAAACCCACCTATTCATTCGAAAGGAATTGACGAGCATGGCCTGGAAGGATGTCTTCAGTTACGTGAAAGCGGTGGCCGCCAACAAGGGCGTGACCCAGGGCGCGACGCGCGCCGACGACGCGGTGCCGCTGGGCGCCCGGATCGGCAGCGTCGTGCAGCTGCAATGCTCCCCGATCATCCGGGCGCAGGCCAATGGTTCGCTGATCGGCATGCCGGATGCGGGTGACACGCGCATCCTGGCCGTCTCGCAGATCCGGCTCGTGCCGGACACGGAGCTGTACCGCCTGTACCTCGACAAGGGCGATGACGACGCGAAGGAAAAATTCCTGCAGGTGTTCTGCGGCGACGACGGCAAGGTGGCCGAGGTCTTGTACTGCACCCAGCTGGCGCGTGTGATCCCGGAGACCGCCGACGACCAGGATGCGTACACGGGCGCGGCCGGCTATGGCCTCGGCGATGCCGGCTATACGCTGTGGCGCGAACAGTTGGCCGACATGCTGGACAAGGCGACGCTTGCCACCGTGTTCGGCGCGGCCGACCGCCTCGATTACACCCGCGACGCCGGCGCGCCAGGCGCCGCCTTCGTCACGCCGTTCAAAGGCCGCGAGACCCGCATCGACGATGCTGCGGGCGTGCACGGCCTGCGCCAGGACATGTTCTTCATGCCTTATGTGCGCACGCTGCCGGACGGCGGCCGCGAATACCTGTTGATCACGACGGAGATCGTGGAGAGCGTCGACGGCGACGCGAGCCGGCGCGGCATCCACGTCGACTTCGTGGTCGGCATCCCGATGGAACAAGAACGCATCGTCATTCAATAACCGTTTTCTTCACCGACGAAAGGAACAACAATGAGCAACGCTAGTGGATGGGGCCTGACCGCACGCCTGGTCACGAAGCATTTCGGCGCCCTGGGCAACCGCATCGCGGAAGCCATCGCCAACTTCGATCCCGAGACCGCGACCGAGGCCGACCGCGACCGCCTGATCGCCACCTTGCGCGAGACGGCGCAACTGCTGGCCACGGCGCGCGCATCGTTCGACAAGGAACGCGGCGACGTCATCAACCTGCAGAACCTGATCGCCAACGACGAACGGGCCGCCGAGAAGCTGGCCGAGCGCCTGGCCGCCGGCTCGATCTCTGAGGCGACGGTGACGATGTTCTGCGACGAGCTTGAAGCGAACAAGGCCCGGCTGCCGCAGGAAATCCAGGAAGAGGCGGATGCGAAGGCCTACATGGACGAGCTGCAGACGATCGTCGACGCCCTCAGCAAGCAGCTGGCCGAGTTCGACGCGCAGGCGAAGAAGGCGATGCAGGCACTGGCCGCGGCCAAGGCCCAGAAGGAATTGCAGGAGCTGCGCATCGAGCGCCAGGAACAGCTCGCGGGCCTCACGAGCATGCGCGGCAACTCGACGGCGCTGTCCGCGCTGACCCGCCGCGCACAGGCCGTGACCAACGAGGCGTCGGGCCTGCGCATCGTGGCCGACATCGGCCAGAAGCCGCTCGACCAGCAGGCGGAACTGGATGCGATCCGCAAGTCCGTGAGCCAGCCGGAGACGGCCGGAGAAAGCGCGCTGGAGCGCCTCAAGCGCCTGTCGGGCAAGACGGCGGCCTGAGTTTGAGCCCGTAGGGTGGGCACGGGGTGCCCACCCTACAAGCTCGCGCCCACCTAAATAGGCTTTCAGTCGTTCGGCTGGCCGGGCGTGATGGCCAACTGGCGGATCGTGCCATCCGCGCCGTATTCCAGCGGCGCGATGGCGATCGAGCGGCGCAGGCTGCCGCCGCCCGGCAGCAGCGCGTCGTGGTAGAACACCCAGCTCTTGCCGTCCTTCTCGAGGATCGCCTGGTGGTTCGTCGAGATCTTCAGGTAATCGATGACGACGCCCCGGTAGGTGAAGGGGCCGAGCGGCGACGACGCCGTCGCGTACAGGATCTGGCCCGGCCAGCCGGACGAGAACGTGAAGTAGTACACGCCGTTGTGCTCGTGCAGGAACGGCGCCTCGCCATATTTTTTCCTCTTGTCCGATTCCGGCAGACCCTCGATCTTCACGATGCGGATCGGGCCGTCCAGCGAAATCATGTCGGGTTTCAGCTTGACGACCTTCGGCACGCGCGTGCCGAAATACATATACGCCTGCCCATCCTTGTCGACGAAGACGGCCGGGTCGATCGGCTCGTCGCCCGCGTTCACGTCGCGTTCGCGGTCGACGAGCGGATCGTTGCGCGCGTCGACGAAGCCGCCGTCGGGCCGGTCGGATACCGCGACGCCGATCTTGTCGCCGCCGACGGGCGCGTAGAAATAGTATTTGCCGTTGCGGTAGGCCGCCTCGGGCGCCCATGCCTTCGCGTCCGGCCGCGCCCATTTGAAGACGGTCACGGCGAGCGGCACGCCGGCGTCGCGCCACGTCTTCATGTCGGGCGACGTGTACAGACGCCACGTGACGTTATCCCAGTACTTGCCGGAATTCGACGCGTCGTCCGTCGCGTACAGGTAGAACTTGTCGCCCTTCGCGGCGGGGAACCAGTGCGGCGACGGGTCGGCGTTGAAGCGCGACGCGAGGGGTTCGGCCGCGTGGGCGGCGCAGGCCAGCGACAGCGCGGGAAGAAGCAGGGCGAGGGAGCGGCGTAGCATGTGCGTGGGTTCCTGTTCGTGGTGTGGACAGGCTGGCATCCTAGCACATGCCGCGCGCAAATGATATCGATAACTATATGGGGACGGTCAGCGTTTCGAGCGCGCTTTTGCACGCGCTTCCACAGGCTTCTTCGGCTTCGGCGGCGGCATGAGCGTGGCTGTCTCGAGCAGCAGGCGGTGCAGCGCATCCGGATCGTCGAGCAGTTCGTCGGCGATCGGATAGTCCTTGGCACCGGGATACGGTGGCCCTTGCGGCAGGTCGGGCGCGAGGCGTGCGGCGGCGCCGGACGGCTTGACGAACAGGCTGCCGTCGCAGGCGAAGGCGACGACCTTGTCATCCACGTACAGCGCGTATTCCCCGAACATCTTCCGGTGCGTCAGCCGCGCGCCCAGGCCCGCGACTTCCGCCACGTAATCGATGAAACTGGCATCCGTTGCCATGTCCGTCCTTCCGGTTGTGGTCGAAGCCGCCAGCGTAGCGCGGCCCAGCCGCGCAGGCAAGCGTGATCAGGACGCGAGATACCCGTCGACGCAGGTGACGGCCCGGCCGCCGACCCGGATCGCGTCCGCCCCGATCGACAGGTGCACGAGGCCGGCCCGGCCGACCGCGGCGCCCTGGCTGGACAGGAAGTCGCGTCCGAAGGCGTCGACCTGGCCCGTATGCCGCAGCCATGCCGCGACGGCGCCGTTGCCGCTGCCGCAGACCGGGTCCTCGGGAACGCCGTGCGCGGGCGCGAACGCGYGCACCTCGATGCGTGCGGGGGCGCCGGCGGCGAGGGGGCCGAATACGATCACGCCCGTGTGCGCGCCTGCGCGGTTCCACGCCAGCATGCGCGCCAGGTCCGGCGCGGCGGCCAGCAC
>NZ_JBFUDR010000242.1:0-9968 GCF_056404615.1 Massilia sp. P2_C2
TACCTCAAACTTGAGGGCGGCAATGGAGTGCAGCGTCTGTTCCAGCAAAGCTGGACGTTTAARTGTTGGCACTGCGATCGTCAATACATACGATACATCGCAAGTATCAACGTTCGAAGCGACTACCCGGAATGGTTGGTTTTTCATCTTGACTCAAAATTTGGCTTACCTTGAATACGCTAAGCCCTGATCGTCGGCGAACTGCCAAGCTCGAAGAGATGCATTTAGTTTAATGCAAAAACCGCGACAGCCATGTTCTTGCATCTCTGACATCTTTTACAATGACTCGGTCCTGTCTCGTGATGCGGCAGTTTTGGCTAGACGCATAATAAGGACGCCCCGTTCGCCGCGGGTGAGGATAAACGCCCCAAACCAGGCGCCGCAGGCGAACAGCGACAGAACGAAGCCAGCAATGATTGCCAACAGCGCATTCGCACCCTTGAATTGGGCGCTGAGGAAGGCATTCACCGTCAGCGCCAACAACAGCAGGCCGGCTAGAGGCAACAGCGTACGACGTGCATACTCCTTGAGTGGAATGCCGAGAACTTGCAGCGATTTGTGAGGCACATACCAGTTATTGGTCAGCATCTGGGCAATCATGGTGCCGGCGGCGACGCCAACCAAGCCCCAGGATTTGGCCAGTTGCCACGAAATGACGATGTTCAGCAGGCCGGCCACTAGTGCCACTGACATGAAGAACTGCCTGCCGGTGGACATGGCCGCACTGGCCAGGTTCACGTGGTGGCATTCCAGCAGAATCATCACGGAAAAAAACCAGATGATGGGAAAGCCCGGGAACGCGCCGGGGCCTAGCCAGATCTCGATGATGCGGTCGCCATAAAAGCACAGGAAACTGACCAGCACAATCATTGCGCCCATGCTAAAGCGCACGTTGCGGTAAACGTGGATTTTCAGCGCGGCGTGGTCACCGGCAGCATAGCTTTGCGACAAAAACGGTGTCGAGCTCGTGACGATCAGCATCGAGAACGTCATCAGAGTGGCGATGATTTTGGRGACCGGTTCGTAGTGCGCAATCAAGGAGGGTCCTAATACCGACGCGATGACGATGTTGTCAGTCTGCAAGATCAGCACCCCCCCGAGCGCTGTGCCGGCCCATTTCAGGCTTGGCATGGCTAGCCTTTTCGCCACGGCAGCGTGAAAACTTCCGCCGGTGACGCGCCCTTCCTTCAGGCGAGCCAGTCTGTACATGGCCCCCCCCCTAGCGAGTACACATTGTGCGACCCATGCGCAAGCCAGACCGACGAGGCCCAAGCCGGCGACAAGCGCCCCGACGGCCAGCGCGAAGCCGATCAATTGCGTGACGGCGCGAGTCAGGCGCTCAGAGGCAATGTTGCCGCGACCGTACAATTCGGCAAAACTCATGGCGCTCAGGATGTTCAGGGCGGCACCGAACGAAAAGATGGTCCAGGCAATCTGGACTTCATGCCAGTTCTGAGCGGGCGTGACTGATAGTAAGTATGCGGTACCGGCCACCAGAGCAATTACCAGCACAAACACCGCCAGAAAGTGATAGATCCGGCGGCAAGTCGCTAGCAGATCCGCCGTTTGTTGTGTACGTTGAACTGCATCAAGCTTGACGTCTCCAATGATGAAACTCATTTCACGTGACAGGGTCGGTCCAAGCCCCAGGTCGAAGAACATCGCATAGCCGCTGAAAGCTACGAACAGGAACCAGACCCCGGTCAGCTCTTTGGACAGGTAATGGAAGATGAAGCGATATTGCAGTAACGCAATCGCAATCGACACTACCGTCAACACGGAACCGCTGAGGACCCCATGTGTAATCTTGCGATTAATCGACATTAAGTGCCTTCGAC
The DNA here is from genome assembly GCF_056404615.1 of Massilia sp. P2_C2. Taxonomy (NCBI): domain Bacteria; kingdom Pseudomonadati; phylum Pseudomonadota; class Betaproteobacteria; order Burkholderiales; family Oxalobacteraceae; genus Massilia; species Massilia sp. P2_C2. The sequence continues at coordinate 1,839 of NZ_JBFUDR010000242.1, forward strand.
AGCGCGCAGACCATCCTCGAGCCGGATGCGCGGCGTCCAACCATCCAAGGTAGGTGCGTTCCATGGGACCATCACCTCGCGCTCACGGTAAGGCCGGCCGCCCCAGACGATCGGGACCGGTTTGCCGATGACTCTCTCGAACAGCGCGACGAATTGGCGCAGATTGAGCGTTTCGCCGGATGACACACCGTAGCATGCCGACGGCTGCGTCTGGCTCTCAATGCGTTCGGCCGCCAGAAGATAAGCATCAAGCACGTCGTCGATGTGGACCAGGTCAATGATCTGCTCACCCGGCGACATATACAGAGGTTCGCCCGATGCGGCCGTGTTGCGTAGCAGCGTGACAAGCTTCTTGCGTGGGTCGTTCGGCCCATACGTGTCGAACAAGGCTAGAGTCGTCACCTTCAGCAAGTCAGCTTCCACGTAGTAGGCGAGGATGTCTTCGAAGGCTTGTTTGGTGGCGGCGTAGAGGTTGACCGGGTTGTAGGGGGCATTCTCGTAATGCTGCCACGAGGTCCCGGTGTTGACCAGGTAACGGACATTGTTGGCCGCCATCCCTTCAGCTAGCTGAGTTGAAAACAACAGGTTGCTGCCGACCAATGCCGCGATGTCGTCGCTTTTGTGTTGCGCCAGAAAAAGCGATGCAAGATGGAACACGACGTCGGGCCGCACGGCAGCGACGATCGATACCATGCCGGAAGTCGAGCCGTCATGCCGATGCACCGAAATGGCGGGGAGTACGGCGTCCAGCACGGCCAGCGAAGAGTCGGCGCGAGCGACGATAGCTACTTGCCATCCGTCGCGCACCAGACGATGCACCAATTKCGATCCAATGTAGCCGGTAGCGCCAGTGACGAGGGCGCAGCGTGCGGTATTGGCGTTGGCGTTGGCAGTGGCGTTTTCAAGCATAAACGAATGGACTCACAAAATCTGCAAAGCTGACAAGGCCGGCATCACGATCCGACACCAGAGGCGCTTCGGCCGGCCATTCGACGCCAATCGAGTCCCAGCGAACACCGGTGTCGTTGGCGGGCGCGTAGACTGACGTGACCTTGTAGACCAGGGTCGCCGTTTCGCTGGTGGCACAGAAACCGTGCGCCATACCGCTCGGGATATAGACATAGTTGCCCTGCTCCGCCGACAGCTGGAAGGTAGCGGTCTTGCCGTAGGTCGGTGAACCGACGCGCAGGTCGAGCACGACGTCGAATACCTCGCCTTGCACGCAATACACCAGCTTGACGTGGTCCGCCGGCGGCGTCTGGAAATGCATGCCGCGGATGACACCGCACTGAGAGACCGAGTAGTACTCCTCTGCGAAGTCGGTGGCCAACCCAAGGTCTCCGAATGCAACGCGATGAAATACCTTGACGAAACGCCCGCGCGCGTCCGAGAAGACGCGCGGCTGGACTTCGAAACAGCCGTCGATAGCGGAAGGCTTGAGGTCAAACATCAGAAATTCACGCCAAAGAATTCTTCGAGTTTTTCGGCGATATAGTCCAGGTGCTCGTGCGTCAGCGCAGGAAATACGCCGAGCCAGAAACTCTGGTTCATGACGATGTCGCTATTCGTCAATTCGCCGCTGATACGATAATTCTTGCCGATCATGTAGGGCTGGCGGACAAGGTTACCGGCAAATACCAGACGGGTGGCAATCTTGTTCTGGTCCAGATAATTCAGCAGATCGACACGCTTGACGCCGGCGCTTTCCTTGAGAACGACAGGGAAACCGAACCACGACGGCTCCGAATTGGGCGTTGCTTCCGGCATATGCAGGAAGTTCTCGCAGCTCTTCAGGCGGTTTTTCAAGTAGGTGAAATTGGCCTTGCGAGTCTCGATGAATTCGTCGACCCGGTCGAGCTGGGCGAGTGCGCAAGCGGCCTGCATGTCGGTAATCTTGAGGTTGTAACCGAGATGGCTATAGGTGTACTTGTGATCGTAGCCTTCCGGCAGGTTGCCCAACTTCCAGCAGAACCGCTTGTTGCAGGTATTATCTTTACCTGGCGGGCAGTAGCAGTCGCGGCCCCAATCGCGAAACGACTCGGCGATCAGCTTCAGCTCGGCATTGTTGGTGAAGACGGCGCCGCCCTCGCCCATCGTGATGTGGTGCGCCGGATAGAAGCTCAGGGTCGCAATGTCGCCAAACGTACCAACCAGCTGGCCATTGTAAGTAGCGCCGAGTGCATCACAGCAGTCTTCGACCAACCAGAGGTTGTATTTCTTGCACAGCGCAGTGACAACGTCCAGATTGAACGGATTGCCCAGCGAATGCGCAAGCATGATCGCCTTGGTTTTCGGCGTAATGGCGGCTTCGATCTTGGAGGCGTCAATGTTATGGGTCGTCAGATCGACGTCGACGAACACCGGTACTGCGCCAAACTGCAGGATCGGGTTGACGGTGGTCGGGAAGCCGGCAGCCACGCCGATGACTTCATCACCCTGCTTGATGGCGCGTTCGCCCAAACGAGGCGAGGTCAGAGTAGAAAACGCGACCAAGTTCGCAGACGAACCCGAATTCACTGTGATGAGGTGCTTGACTCCCAGGTACTTGGCGAGGCGCGTTTCGAACTCTGCATTGAACCGTCCAGTCGTCAACCAACCGTCCAGGCTCGCCTCGACCATGTTCTTGAGCTCGGCGGCGCCGATGACCTTGCCCGATACGGGAACAGGCGTCTCGCCGGGATTGAAGGCCTTGGGCGCGTAGGTAAGCGCAGCAAATTGTTCGACGAGTTCGGCGATTTCGCTACGGATCGACTCGGGAGTCTTGGTGACGGAATTAGTCATGAGTTCAATTTAATAAAACAATTATTCGGATTGGTTGAATTCGGTGATCTGTGCGAGACACAGCTGGCGCATGTCCTGGCCTGACAGCCAAGCGCGATGCCAAGTCGTGATGCGCTCGAGCGCTTGCTCCAGGTTCCAGCGCGGTTGCCAGCCCAAGCGCGATCCGGCTTTCGATATGTCGAGCTTGAGATAGTGCGCCTCGTGCGGGTGGGCGCCCTGATCAAGCCGCCACGTGGCCTCGCTACCCCACTGTTGCGCCATGCGCTCGACGATCCACTGCACCGGCTTGGCGTCGCTGTCGCGCGGCCCGAAGTTCCAGCCTTCGGCCCATGCCTGACCGTCGGTATACAGCTTCTCGGCCAGCAGGAGGTAGCCCGACAGCGGCTCGAGAACGTGTTGCCACGGGCGGATCGAATGGGGATTGCGGATGACAACCGGACGCCCATCCTGAAATGCGCGAAGAATATCGGGGATCAGCCGATCGGCGGCCCAGTCGCCGCCACCAATGACGTTACCGGCGCGAGCCGACGCAAGCGCCTGCCCGCTATGCTGGAAAAAGGAACGGCGATAAGCGCTGGTCACCAGCTCGGAACAGCCTTTACTGTTGCTGTACGGGTCGTGTCCGCCCATGGGCTCGCCCTCACGATAACCCCAGACCCACTCATTGTTCTCGTAGCATTTGTCGGTGGTGACGTTCACAATTGCGCGCACTGTACCTGCGGCGCGGGCCGCCTCGAGCACATGCACCGTGCCCATAACATTGGTTGCATAGGTTGCGACTGGTTCGCTATAAGATAGACGCACCAGTGGCTGGGCAGCCATGTGGATGACAATGTCGGGCGCAAACCCGACGATGGCTTTATGCACGGTTTCGTAGTCCCGGATATCGCCGATTTCGCTGGACGTCATCCCTGTGGCGACATTTGCAATCGAAAACAGATTCGGCGTCGTTGGAGGCGCCAGGGACAAACCGGCTACTTCGGCGCCGAGCGATTGCAGCCAGAGGCTGATCCAGCTTCCCTTGAAACCGGTATGACCAGTAAGGAAGACCCGCTTCCCGCTCCAGAAAGCTTTGCTCGGCATCATACAGCGTCCCACTTTTTCCACGGCGCTTTACCGCCAGCCCAAAGCTCTTCCAGTAGTTGTTTGTCGCGCAACGTATCCATCGGTTGCCAGAAACCCTGGTGTTCATAGGCCATCAACTGCCCTTCCTCGGCCAAGCGCATTAACGGTTCCTGTTCCCAGATACTGCTGTCCCCGTCGATATACGACAGAACGCTCGGTGCCAGGACAAAGAAACCGCCATTGATCATTGCACCGTCGCCCTTCGGCTTTTCCTTGAAGTTCAACACCTGGCGATTCTGAATCTCCAAGGCGCCGAAACGGCCCGGCGGATAGGTGGCGGTCAAGGTCGCTGCTTTGCCGTGCGTGCGGTGAAAGTCGATCACGCGGCCGATATCGATATCGCCTACGCCGTCGCCATAGGTGAAGCAAAAAGCTTCCTCACCCTTGAGGTGGTCGGCGACTCGCTTCAGGCGCCCCCCGGTCATTGAGTTGTCGCCGGTATCGACTAGGGTCACGGTCCAGGGCTCCGCACGCTTCTCATGCACGTGCATCTTGTTCGACTTCATGTCGAAGGTCACGTCGGACATATGCAGGAAGTAGTTCGCGAAGTACTCCTTGATGACATAGCCCTTGTAGCCGCAGCAGATAATAAAGTCATGTATGCCGTGATGCGAATACATCTTCATAATATGCCAGAGTATCGGTTTACCGCCGATCTCGACCATGGGCTTCGGACGGGTCGAGGTTTCCTCACTCAGGCGCGTTCCGAGTCCGCCCGCAAGGATGACTGCTTTCATATTTTTCCTTTATCTTGATTAAGAGGGAAGTTCGGCGGAACAGACAAACGCATCCGAATAGAAGCATTGCTCCCTCAAGCCAGCCCGTAACAGTGCACGGCGTGCGTCCTGGATCATTGCGTTCGACCCACAGGCGTACGCGACCATGTTAGTGAGGTCGTCCCAATCGGACAACACAGCCTGCTGTACATAGCCACGGACACCGGCCCATGTCTCATGCGCGCGCGATAGCACCGGCACATAGCGATGACCACCTTCGACACTGGTTACGTCCCAGTAAAGATCGGTCGGCGTGCGCCCCCCCCAGTACACCGAAATCGAGCGTGGCCGGTCCTGCTCTGGCAGAATGACAAGGCTCTCGAGCATGGCCTTAACCGGTGCGATACCCGTTCCGGTGGCTAGAAATACCAGATCCTTATCGGCGATATTGCGCAGGAAGAAGGTACCCAACGGACCGTGCAAGCGCAGAAGATCATTAACTTTGGCCTGCGCGAACCAGTATTCGCTCATGACGCCGCCGTCGACTTGCCGTATATGCAGTTCGAGCAGCTTTTGATCGGCGGAAGCATTGGCGATCGAATAGCTGCGGCKCACACCACCTGGACCAAGTACATCAATGTACTGCCCTGGGTAAAACGACAATACGGCTGCTGGCGGGAGGCGCAGGATGACACGCAATACATCAGGTGCGAGGAGGTCGAGCGCATGGATCCGGCACGGTAAGGTTTTAGCGACCGGCAGGACCACATTACTCAGGTCGGCAACACTCAGGTCGAGGTCGGATTCCGCTATCCTGACGCAGCTTAGCACCCAACCATTCGACTTTTCTTCATGACTCAGTCCGAGTTCTTCCTGTATTGGTGTACTGTTTCCGCTCTCAACCTTGGCCTTACAGCTGCTGCAGCGTCCGGTACGGCAGCTGTACGACATCGTGATACCAGCACGCATTGCAGCATCAAGCACGCTTTCTTGCGGCTCGCTTTCAAATTGAGACCCATTACTCAGTCTTATGATCGACATTTAGTATATTTTGTTTTGATACGGTGAGCTCCCCTCATGAAGGGGTGCGACAGCACAATATGTACACGTGGCCTATCGGAATTTCAGGCAAGCCTTCAGCTCGGCAATCTGTGCAGCAATCTTGGGAGTGTGCAGGAGGCGGTTCTTGACCTCGGCAGCTAACGCGCAGAAGATGGCTGCGAACAGTGCCATGATCGTGGAAACGAGCACGAGAATCGTGCGGTTCGGCTTGGATTTCCGCTCTGGCACGAGGGCGGAATCAAGCACCTGAATGATCGAGGGATCCTTGGCCTCGTCCAGACGTGCTACCTCGTACTGCTTCGCCAACAATTCGTACAACATCTGATAGTACTTCACGTCACGCAAGAGCTTGATGCTCTCCAAGCCTTCCCTTTTGTTGCCTCCACGCTGGTCCGATGTCATGCCATCGATGCCCCTGCCGTTTTCCAGCCTGGACAATTCGGCACGCGTACTGATCAACTCTTCCTGAACACGCTTGTACGCAGGATTATCTGAAGTCATGTATGCCGACATTGCACTCAACTGGATTTCCTTTGCAGAAATCTGTGCGCGCAACCGTCCCGTATTTTCGACAATGGCGCGACTGTCGCTATCGACGCTGGCGACCCCCGAGGTATCGATCGCACTCTTCAGTTTCACCTCTGCCGCAGCCAGATTATTTTTCGCACGCTCAAGCTGGCTCTCGAAAAATATCCGGCGCTGGGACGCCTCGGTAACAGCAAGAACACGGCTCAGCGCCACCAGCTCTTCCACGTATGCACCGGCGATCAAGGCAACGCGCTTCTGATCTATATCCTCGACCGAAATCGTGATGATGCCGTCCTTGCCGGATACGATATCGGTCTGATCCTCGAGCCTTTTCCTGGCTTTTTCCAGACTATCGGTCTTGTATTCTGTCTTCAGATCGAACCGAGAAATCAGCTTGTCAGCCACCCTACGGCTTCGCAACATGCCAACATATAAGTCGTTCGGGCTCTTCACACCCGAAATACCTGCAGCAGCTCCAGCAATGCCGCCGAGTTGGGACAACAATGCCGCCGCCCCACTCTGGGATTGCTGAGGCGGCAAGATTGTCGTGCTTGAACGATAGACGCTGGGAAGTACGCCGCTAATAACGGACGCAAGGATCGCGACGAAAAGCGGAAAACCAATAATCAGCTTCTTCTTCTTTGCCAGCGCGATCAGCAGATCGAATACATTGAAACCGTCCTTTTCACGATTCGGTTGCCGTGTCACATTCTGTTCAAAATTCATGCTGATATGCTGCCTATTAATTCATGAGATCCAAAAGTCCGCTGTGAAGGCTTCATTATTTCAGCGTTTTGATTGCTGCAGCCCCAAGGCCGAAGTTGGCCAGGATCTGAGTCCAATCGCGCGCACCTTTCATGAACGCACTCCAGAATGTGGTCTTGTCCAGTTTATCCGGGACGACAATCGTATCCCCAGGCATGACTTCCAGACCGCCGATCTTGCCGAAAAACCAGCTATCAGAATCCGCCGAGACTACGGTCCCATCCACTCGCAGCACGAAAACATTATCGACATCCGCATCGGTAGTAAGGCCCGACAATTTCAGATAATCCTTAACCCTGCTGTTCGGACGCCACAGCGGGGAAGCCTCGACGTTGACGGCGCCAAACACATGAACGAACGCCGGCCGGGAGGGGATCACCAAGCGGTCCCCATTCTGTAACGCAACTTGCGGCAAGTGGGCGAACGAACGCTCGCTCGGCTCGAGACCGAAAGCGATACGACCCGTTGGCTGAAGCCTGCGGAATCGAGCAATGCGTTCCTCCGCCAGACGACGTCCCGCTTCAAGCTGAGAGGCCGCGGCGGCTGCGTCGCCGGGAGCCATAGCGCGGATCGCTGCCATTTCGGAAGATTGTTCGCTGCTGACTTGGGTTTCAAGACGGTCCGCCGCGCGCTGTAGATTGACCTCCTGCTCCTTGCGCACTTCTTCTCGGTAGAAGCTCGTTCCGAACAGATAAGCGTTCGTCGTCGGACCACCGGCTTTGGCGATCAGCGTCCGCAACGTATCGCCAGCCGTCATTTGATACACACCAGGAACGTTCACTTCGCCTTCGACACGCACGAAGATCTGGCGCTTGTCCATCGGCACCGCAACATCATTCTGCGAGAAGATCGTAACGGTATCGCCGGGCTGCAACTGGACGTTGTCAGGACCATTCGGATTAGCGAATACATTACCGAGATTAAACGGGATAAGCTTGACGCTCAAATCCGAACGGTTGATACGCTCGACCACAGCATAATCCCAGTTGATCTGGTCGATCAGGCCACCGATGCGGGCAGCAATCGTGTCGACCTGATCGCCAGCGCTTCTGTGGCTGACGTCCTTGTCGACCCTGAAATCGTCGCGTTCGTTGTTATCACGCACGCTCTTATCGCGAGTTTTTCTGCCATATTTGTCACTCTCATCAATGAC
>NZ_JBFUDR010000243.1:0-9884 GCF_056404615.1 Massilia sp. P2_C2
CAGCAGAACCACCGACAATGCCAGCGCGACGGGTCGCATCACGGATCGATCTGCAGCGCGGGGGCGATCTGCCACACTTCCGTGGTCAGGTCGCCGTCGCGGTAGGTCAGCACGTGCCAGACTTTCACGGGCACGGCGCCGGCGTAGTCGGCCTTCGCCTGCACCGACGTGCCGCGCGGGTTGGACAGCGCCGTCAGCTTGCCGAAGTTCGCGGGACGCGGCTTGCCGGCATTCGCGGCGATGAATTTCTGCCAGACGGCGCGGATCGCGGCCTTGCCCCGATAACGTCCGTCGAGCGGCCCGCCGACCCACTCCATGTACGCATCGTCGGCATAGTCGCGCATCAGCGCTTCCAGGTCGCCGGCGGCGACGGCATCGAGGTGCGCCCTGGCCTTCGCCTCGTCCAGCGGTCCGGCCACGGCCATGCCGCCGCACCACGGCAGCAATGCCAGCGCCAGTAACAGGGATGCGGCTTTCGTCTTGCGGATCATCGTAACACCTCCTTGTTCTTTTATTACCGGAGAAAAGTTTCCTGTCCGAAAATCATAATTGCACGGAAACCTAGCCGTGGCAACACGGCGGATGGAACAACGTTGCTCCCGGGACGAATCCGTGCGTCGGCGCGACAGATGCGCGCCGGTTCAGCTTTCGACGGTGGTGAGCTTGCCAAGACAACGGCGCTGGAAATTATCCAGGCCATCCGTCACGAAATCGTCGTCCTCGTCGATGACTTTCGCGTCGATCAGCAGGCGCAGCTTGGCAATGCGGTCGCCCAGCGCGAGTGCCTGGGCCAGGTTGCCGTCGCCCGGATCGCCCGCATGCGCGATGGCATCCGCGACGGATTCCGGGAAATTCCAGTGCGTGGCGATGGCCGCCGACAGCTGCCGTCCGGCGGCCAGCAGCTGCAGGCCGAAGGCGCTGGAACCAGGCACCTTGCCCTCCTCGCAGACGCGGTCGGCCAGGCGGAAGCCGACGACGAGGCCCAGGTTCTGCATCAGGCCGGCCAGATACGCTTCGAAGGCCCCCGCCGTCAGGCCCGGCGCCATCAGGCTGGCCGCGAGCGCGCATTTCTCGGACTGGTTCCATACCAGCGGCGCGGCCAGGCGCGTGAAACCGGTCGATTGCAACTTGATGATCGGGCGGAAGGCGATGCGCGCGAGCAGCATGCGCAGGCCGTTCTGGCCCAGCATCATGAGAGCCGCCTCGACCGTCTTCACGGGCGACATCGGCCGGTAATACGCGCTGTTCGCTTCGCGGATCACTTCGGCCACGACGACGACGTCCTGCGCGACCTGGCGTGCCAGTTCCGCGTTCGACGCCTCGTCGTGCAGGCTGCGCAACAGTTGCGGAATCACTTCGGGCACGCGCGGCACGAGTTCGGCTGCGCCGGACGGATTCTGCGCGAGCGCATGCACCTGGTCGAGGATGCCGGTCTCGATGGCGGCCGGGGCATCGTAGCCGGAGGAGGCGGTCAGCCAGCGGTAATACGCGGCTTCGATCCCGGCGGCCATGCCGCCGGACTCGTCGTCCGGTTCGTCCGCGGCGGGCGCAGCGGTGGTTGGCGWGGTTGCGGACGTGTTGTCGGCACCGCCACGGAGGCGGTTGATCCAGTTTTTCATGGTGAGGAGCTGCGCTGCGGTCAGGATTCTATTGTAGCCCGATGCGGCCGCGTGCGGGATATGGACGACCCGGCACCGGGCCACACCGGATTCGTGCGTCGTTTGATAAGTCAGTTGTGATAATTTTCATATCGGCGCCTGACCCGGCTGTGGAGTTTATTCGATGAAAATAATTCTCGGCATAATCGGATTCGGAAGCATGCTCCTGGCCGGCGGCGCGCACGCGCAGGCGACGGCAGCCGACCGCATCCCGGATACGATGGAAGCGCGGGTCCAGGCCTGTACCGGCTGCCATGGCGCCCAGGGCCGCGGCGTGGAAAACGTCTATTTTCCCCGCCTGGCCGGCAAGCCGGCCGGCTACCTCTACAACCAGCTGGTGGCCTTCCGCGACGGCCGGCGCAAGTACGTGCCGATGAACTACCTGCTCGCCTACCTGCCGGACGCCTACCTGATGCGCATGGCCGAGCATTTCGCCGCGCTCTATCCGCCGCCCCTCGTGCAACCGAAGGTGGCCCGATCGCCCGATCAGGTCCGCGACGGCCAGCGCATCGTCACGCAAGGCATACCGGCCAAGAAGATTCCGGCCTGCGTCACGTGCCACGGCACGGAGCTGGGCGGACGCGAGCCCGGCATCCCCGGCCTCCTCGGCCTGCGCGCCGACTACGTCAGCGCCCAGCTGGGCGCCTGGCGCTTCGGCGTGCGCACGGCGCTGGCGCCGGACTGCATGCAGTTCATCGCCTCCAGCCTGAGCGAGCCGGAGGTCGCGGCAGTGTCGGCCTATCTCGCATCGCTGCCCGTCACCACGGCGCGCCCGGTGCGCCAACCCGGCCTGCGCCTGCCGCTGGCATGTGGCAGCCAGCCGCAGCAAGGAGGCCAGCCATGAACCCGCGTTCCCTGCTCCGCAAGCTCGCGCTCGCGGCGGTGCCGGCCGGCCTGCTGGCCATGGCGGCCTGGGTGCCGCTGCAAGCTCAGACAACTGCGCAGACCAATGCACCGAAACCGCCGGCGCAGGCAGCTATCGTCGAGCGCGGCCGCTACCTGGCCCAGGCCGGCGACTGCATCGCCTGCCACACGGTGCCGGGCGCGCAGATCTTCTCCGGCAACCGCGCGATGCCCACGCCGTTCGGCACGCTGTACGCGCCCAACATCACGCCCGACCGCGAGACGGGCATCGGCAACTGGAGCGCGGACGACTTCTACAACATGATGCACACGGGCCGCTCGCCCAAGGGCTATCTGCTGTATCCGGCGATGCCGTTCGCGTCGTACACCCGCGTCACGCGCGCGGACAGCGACGCCATCTTCGCCTACCTGCGCTCCGTGCCGCCCGTGCGCCTGGCCTCGCGCGAGCACGACCTGCGCTTCCCCTACAACAACCGCGCGCTGCTGCTCGGCTGGCGCACCTTGTACTTCCAGGAAGGCGAATATCAACCGGACCGCAGCAAGTCGGCCGAATGGAACCGCGGTGCCTACCTCGTGCAGGGCCTCGGCCACTGCGCCATGTGCCACACGCCGATCAATGCGCTGGGCGGCTCGTCGCAGGAAAAGGCGTTCCAGGGCGGCCTGATCCCGATGCAGAACTGGTATGCCCCATCGCTGACGTCGAACCGCGAGGCGGGCCTGGGCGACTGGGCGCTGCAGGACATCATCGACCTGCTACAGAAAGGCGTCTCGAACCGCGCCACCGTGTACGGCCCGATGGCCGAGGTCACGTTCAACAGCCTGCAATTCATGAGCGACGACGACGTGCGCGCGATGGCCGTCTACCTGAAGAGCCTCCCGGCCGACCAGGGCCCGGCATCCGACCCGGGACAAGCGCCGCTGCGCGCCGACGTCGGCCAGGCCTACACGGAAGGCCGCCGCATCTACGCCGCCCGCTGCGCCAACTGCCACGGCGCGGAAGGCCGCGGCAAGCTGCCGCACTACCCGCCGCTGGCGCGCAACCAGTCGATCGGCATGAGCTCGGCCGTGAACCCGATCCGCATGGTGCTCAACGGCGGCTACCCACCCGGCACGCGGCGCAACCCGATGCCGTACGGGATGCCCCCGTTCGCGCAACACCTGAACGACAACGAGATCGCATCGGTGGTGACCTTCATCCGCACCGCCTGGGGCAACCGGGGCGCGCCCGTGACGGCGCGCGAAGTCAACCAACTGCGCTCGGCCACGGTCGAGTGAGCGAGGACACCATGTTCCTGGAACCGACCGACCAGCACCCCGACGGTCCCGAGCAGCAGCGCCGCGTCGACGCCATCGTCGCCCGTGGCCCCGGCGGCGCGTTCGCCCTGGCCGGCATCGCGGTGGCCATCGTGATGGCGATCTGGCTCGCCTTCTACTTCCTCGTCTTCGTCTCGCGCGGAGGAGACTGACATGGCGAGTTCGGGACATGACGTCGCGGCCGCGGCCGAATCGCGCTGGGCCTGGATCGTCGGCGCCATCATCGCCTTCCTCGTCGCGATGATGGCCTACATGAGCCTGCACTGGGCCGCGATGCCGCCCGCGCGCATGGAAACCATCGACCCGACCACGCTGCACATCGCCGGCGAATTCGTCGAAACGAACCTGGGTTCAGCGGCCGAAGCGGACGGTTCGGTGACGGTGCGCGTGCTGGCCAACCAGTACTCGTTCACGCCGCAATGCCTGGTCGTGCCCGCGAACACATGGCTGCATTTCCGCGGCACGGCGGCCGACGTCGTGCACGGCTTTTCCGTCAGCCACAGCAACGTGAACATGATGCTGATCCCGGGCTACATCTCGAATTTCCAGACGCGCTTCGAGCGGACCGGCGAACACGTGATGCCGTGCCACGAATTCTGCGGCAACGGCCACGCCGCGATGTGGGCGCACGTGCAGGTCATCCCGCGCGACGAATTCATCCGCAGGGCCCAGTCCCAGCCGGGAAGGAGGTTGAGCTGTGTTCAGTAAAGACTCCCGCCAGCTGGTGCTGGCCCACTTCTGGGTGGCCTTCATCGCCTTCTTCGCCGCGCTGCTGCTGGGCGAATGGCAGATGGTCATCCGCAGTCCCCTGCTCGACTGGATCGGCAACCCCGAGCTGTACTACCGCTCCGTCACCGCGCACGGCTCCGCAATGGGCTATGTGTTCCCCACGCTGGTGGCGATGGGCTTCGGCTATGCCATCGTCGAACTGGCGCTGAAGCAGCCCCTCGTCGGCCGGCGCTGGGCCTGGACGGGTTTCATCCTCGTCCTGCTCGGCACGGTGGTGGCGATGGTGCCCGTCTCGCTGGGCAAGGCGTCCGTCCTGTACACGTTCTATCCGCCGCTGATCGCGCACCCAGCCTATTACATCGGCGTCGTGCTCGTCGTCGTCGGCTCGTGGATCTGGGTCGCGCTGATGTCCGTGAACCTGCGCGTATGGAAGAAGGCGCATCCGGGCGAGGCCGTGCCGCTGCCGATGTTCGCCAACGTCGCGGGCGCGTACCTGTGGGCGTGGACGTCGGTCGGCGCGGCCGTCGAGATCCTGTTTCTGATCCTGCCGGTGGCGCTGGGCTTCAAGTCGACGATCGACGCGGGCCTCGCGCGCGTGTTTTTTTCGTGGACCTTGCACGCCATCGTCTATTTCTGGCTGATGCCGGCGTACATCGCGTTCTACACCCTGGTGCCGCGCGCCATCGGCGGCCGTTTGTACAGCGACGTAATGGGTCGCATCTCGTTCGTCCTGTTCCTCGTGTTCTCGATGCCGATCGGTATCCACCACCTGTTCCAGGATCCGCAGGTCGGCGCCGGCGTGAAGTTCCTGCACGCCGTGTTCACCGCGATGGTCTCGGTGCCCACGTTGCTGACCGTGTTCACGATCACGGCATCCGTCGAGATCGCGGGACGCCTGCGCGGCGGCACGGGCGCCCTCGGCTGGGTCAAGGCCCTGCCCTGGCATAACCCGATGATGCTCGCCGTGGCGTTCTCGTTCATCCTGCTCGGCTTCGGCGGCGCGGGTGGCCTCATCAACATGAGCTACCAGCTCGACTTCGCCGTCCACAACACGCAGTGGATCACGGGGCACTTCCACCTGATCTTCGCGGGCGCCATCGTCATCATGTACTTCGCCGTAGCCTACGACCTGTGGCCGCACCTGACGGGCCGCGCGCTCRTCCAGGGCGGCATGATGAAGGCGCAGCTGTGGCTGTGGTTCGTCGGCATGATCATCCTGACCTTTCCCTGGCACGTCGTCGGCGTGATGGGCATGCCGCGCCGCATGGCCTATTTCGACTACACGAACCCGGAGATCGCGCCGCAGGCCATCACCGTCACCCTCAGCGCCATCGGCGGCCTGCTGCTGGTGATCTCCGGCGTGCTGTTCCTGCTCGTGCTGCTGCGCGGGCACCGCAGCGGCATCGTCGACCTGCCCGAATTCCGCTTCAGCCAGCCCGTGCACGCGCCGGTCCGCCTGCCGGCGGCGCTGAACAGCTATGCGCTGTGGCTGGCGCTGATGATCGGCCTCTCGCTCGTCAACTACGGCTATCCCATCGCGCAACTGGTGGCGCTCAAGCAGACGTCGGTACCCGCCGTCCCGATCGGAGGCACGCCATGAACGAACCACTGTTTTCGCTGAAGAACCGCTGGTTCACGATCGCCGTGGCGGCCGTCGTCGCGATCGCCGCCATCGCCGCCGCCATCGGCTTCCTGTGGGTGCCGCGCGCCCACGCGCGCGACGCGATGGCCTCGCTGTGGGAATCGATCTGCAGCGCGGCCGGCGCCCCGGCGCCCTACCGCAATCCCGGCCTGCCCGATGAAAAAGCCGTCTATCCGACGAGCGTGATCGTCAGCAGCGAGTTCACGGGCCCGATCGACAACGTCGCGGTCGGCCGCGGCGCCACGCTGGCCCTGCAATGCAGCATGTGCCACGGCGCGCGCGGGACGGCATCGGCCGGCACGAACGCACCGCACCTGGCGGGCCAGCCGCCGTCGTCGACCTATAAACAGCTGCGCGACTTCAAATCCGGCCACCGTCCGAGCGTCGTGATGCAGCCGCTGGCCACGAACCTGTCCGACCAGGACATGCGCGACCTGGCCGCGTTCTACTCGCAGCAGCAGCGCGAGACGCTGGTGAGGCATGCCGGGATCCGCATCGAGGAGCCTCGCATCGTCAGCAATGGGTCGCCGATGCGCAATGTGGGGGCGTGCGCGACCTGCCACAGCCCGGGCGTCGCGCGGGCGGCCACGCCCATCCTGGATGGACTGCCGCAGCCGTATATCGTCGACCAGCTCAATGCTTTCAAATCGGGGCGGCGGGCGAATGACATCAATCGGCAGATGCGGAATGCGGCGCATGCGCTGACAGACCAGGAGATCGACGTGGTGGCGAAGTATTACGCCAGCAGGTGAGGATCGATGCAGTAAAATGGCCTTCTTCAGTCATCCCTGCTGCCCGTTCAGAAGTCCCCCATGGAAATCAAAGTCAACTTTCTCGACAAGCTGCGTCTGGAAGCCAAATTCGACGACTTCACGGTCATCGCCGACCAGCCCATCCGCTACAAGGGCGATGGCTCGGCGCCCGGCCCTTTCGATTACTTTCTGGCGTCATCGGCCCTGTGCGCGGCCTACTTCGTGAAGTTGTACTGTTCAACGCGGAACATCCCGACCGAGAATATCCGGCTATCGCAAAACAATATCGTCGACCCGGAAAACCGTTACCAGCAGATTTTCAAGATCCAGGTCGAGCTGCCGGCGGATATTTCCGAGAAAGACCGCCAGGGCATCCTGCGTTCGATCGACCGCTGCACGGTCAAGAAGGTAGTGCAGGCCGGGCCTGAATTCGTGATCGAAGAGGTCGAGAACCTGGATGCCGACGCGCAGGCATTGCTGACGTTGCAGCCGGCAGCCGGCGCCCGCACCTATATCCCGGGCAAGGATCTGCCGCTGGAGCAGACCATTGCCAACATGTCGGGCCTGCTGGCGGACCTGGGCATCAAGATCGAAATCGCGTCGTGGCGCAATATCGTTCCCAACGTGTGGTCCCTGCACATCCGCGACGCGCACTCGCCGATGTGTTTCACCAACGGCAAGGGATCGACCAAGGAAAGCGCACTGGCGTCGGCCCTGGGCGAGTATATCGAGCGCCTGAGCTGCAACCATTTCTATGCCGGTACGTTCTGGGGCGAGGACATCGCCAACGCGGCGTTCGTGCATTACCCGAACGAGCGCTGGTTCCAGCCGGGGCCCGGCGATGCGCTGCCGTCCGGGATTCTCGATGACTACTGCCTGGACATCTACGACCCCGATGGCGAACTGCGCGCTTCGCACCTGGTCGATACCAACTCCGGCAATGTGGAGCGCGGTATCTGCTCTCTGCCCTACGTGCGGCAGTCGGATGGCGAAACCGTGTATTTCCCATCCAACCTGATCGAAAATCTCTACGCCAGCAATGRCATGAGCGCGGGGAATACGCTGGCCGAAGCCCAGGTCCAATGCCTGTCGGAGATTTTCGAGCGTGCGGTGAAGCGCGAGATCATCGAAGGCGAACTGGCGCTGCCCGATGTACCGGCCGACGTGCTGGCGAAATACCCGGGTATCGTGGCCGGCATCCAGGGATTGGAAGAGCAAGGCTTTCCGGTGCTGGTCAAGGATGCGTCGCTCGGCGGCATGTATCCGGTGATGTGCGTGACCCTGATGAACCCGCGCACCGGCGGCGTCTTCGCATCGTTCGGCGCGCACCCGAGCTTCGAGGTGGCACTGGAGCGGAGCCTGACCGAATTGCTGCAGGGGCGCAGTTTCGAAGGCTTGAACGATTTGCCGCCGCCGACGTTTGCCAGCCATGCGGTGACCGAGCCGAACAATTTTGTCGAGCACTTCATCGATTCCAGCGGCGTGGTGTCGTGGCGCTTCTTCAGCGCCAAGTCGGATTTCGATTTCGTCGAATGGGATTTCACCGCGCAGGGCGACAACGCCAATGCCGAGGAAGCAGCCACGCTGCTCGGCATCCTCGAAGAGAGCGGCAAGGAAGTGTACATGGCCGTGTACGACCAGCTGGGCGCCGTCGCCTGCCGGATTCTCGTGCCCGGTTATTCGGAAATCTATCCGGTCGAAGACCTGGTCTGGGATAACACCAATAAATCCCTGCTGTTCCGCGAAGATATCCTGAACCTGCACCGCCTGGACGATGCCGCGCTGGCAGCGTTGCTCGACCGCCTGGAGAACAATGAGCTCGACGAATACTCCGACATCGCCACGTTGATCGGAATCGAGTTTGACGAGAATACGGAATGGGGACAGCTGACGGTGCTCGAACTGAAGCTGCTGATCCATCTCGCCCTGCAGCAGTTCGATGAAGCGCACGAGCTGGTGGGCGCCTTCCTGCAGTACAACGACAATACCGTCGAGCGTCGCCTGTTCTACCGGGCCATGGATGCCGTGCTGGAAGTGGTGCTCGACGACGAGCTGGAACTGGACGATTATGTCGTCAATTTCCGGCGGATGTTTGGCAACGCGCGCATGGACGCGGTGCTGGGGGCGGTGGATGGCAGCGTGCGGTTCTTTGGGTTGACGCCCACGAATATGCAGCTGGAGGGGCTTGAGAGGCATCAGCGGTTGCTTGATAGCTATAAGAAACTGCATCAGCGGCGGGTCATGGCGTTCGGCCGCGATTAGAACTGACGTCGCGCTGTCGTGCGGAACGTCAGCCGGCCTTTTTCTGCCGGCGACGCTGGGACCGGTCAATTTCATGTGCGTCGCCTCCACCCGGTCGATGAGCAGGTCGAGAACGAGCAAAACCAGTTGCCCGATACCGTGCAGGTCGACCCGGCGCAGGTGCCTGCGGACGGCGTCATTCGCCAAGTTCTTGCCGCGCGCGTTCAATACCGACCGAACAGGGCACCGGTCTTGTCGAAGATCTCGGCGTGGCGCGGCGCCAGCTTCATGGTGGCGTCCTGGCTCGCCTTGACCTTGCCGCTAAGCCCTTGTGCCAGCGTTTGTATACCGAGACCTCCTGCAATTTCTTTTCCCAAATAAATCTGTTGACGGGACGCAACTTTAGTACCGGCAGGAAGGGAAATAATGACGGCATCTTCTACTCATGACGGTGTTAAGGAGAATGAAATGGACGCCTCCCACCTTTACGAGCGGAATGACGAACGGCAAGAAGGGAGCGGGGGATAGCGGAAGGGGTGGACCCTCGCGGGCCGACGGCGTCAAAAGCGCCTAAAGTGAAAGTGTCGAGACTTTCGAGGCTAACCGGAGGATCCACATCATGAATGCTACTCGCAAAACGACGGTCGGTGTCGATACGGCCAAAAGCGTATTTCAGGTCTATAC
>NZ_JBFUDR010000244.1:0-9861 GCF_056404615.1 Massilia sp. P2_C2
TTCCTGCGCCGCGTTGTGCGCGGCGCGGGCGGCGGCGGCGGCGGCCGTCAGGGCCGCGCGCTCCTCGGCCAGCTGGCGCTCGCGCTGCTGCGTTTCGGCATCGCGCTGCGCTGCTTCCTGCGCCACGCAGTCCGCCTCCGTGCGCAGGCGCGCCTGTTCCGCCGCCTCGCGCTCGGCATCCAGGCGGGCCTGGCTCTGCTGGGCTTCCGCTTCTTCGGCGGCGGCGCGTTCGAGCGCCACGTCGCGCAGCTTGCGGTCGGCTTCGATGCGCGCCTCGGTAGCCGCCAGGATGCGGGTCTCCGCCTCGCGCCGCGCGGCGGCGGTATCAAACGCCATCTGTTCCTGCCGTTCGCGATGGATCGCGGCGTCGCGCAATTCCTTCTCGGTCTGCATGCGCATGCGCAGCGATTGCGCGGCCGTCCGTTCGGATTCGGCCTGCGCCTGCGCGATGGCTTCGCGTTCCTGCTCGATGTGCGCGAGGGCGCGCGCTTCCTCGAGCGCGCGCGCCTCCGCGGCCGCGCGCGCGAACGCGGACGCCAGCGCGACCTGGTCCGCGCGCTCGCGCTGCTGCGCCAATTCCAGCGCTTCGCTTTCCGCCTGCGCCAGCTTCTCGGCCGTCTGGCGCGCGGCGCGCTCGGCCCGTTCGCGCTCGCGTGCGAGAATCGCCACGCGCGCATCGGCGCTGGCGCTGTGGTGCACTTCTTCGTGCGCCGCATGCACGGCCGCGGCACGCTCGGCCGCCTGCAGGCGCGCCTGCTCGGCCTGCAGCGCCAGCGCATCGGCTTCCCGCTGGGCACGGGCGGCGATCTCGGCGTCCATGCGGGCCTGTTCCTCCGCACGCTTGCGGGCATCTTCCTCGGCGCGGGTGCGGGCTTCGGCGGCCAGGCGGATCTGCGTGTCGGATTCGACGCGGGCGCGCAACCCGGCCGTCTCCTGGCGGATCGCCTCCAGCCGTTCGGCGGCCGCTTTCGCGGCGGCGCGCAGCGTTTCGATGCGGCCGCGGTTGGCCTCGATCGCGTCTTCCGACGCCTGCGCATTCGCCAGTGCAGCCGCCGCCGCTTCGGCGTCGATGGCGGCGCGCTCCTCGGCCAGGCTGCGCGCCCGGGCCTCGGCATGGGCGCGGTTCTCGGCCGCCACGGCCGCCTTCGCCTCGGCCTCCACGCGCGCGATGCCTTCCTTGATCGCACGCTGCTCCAGATGCTCGCGCTGCGGCTCGACCTGCGGCGCCGCATGGTCTTGCGCGGCAGGCATCAGGTCGATCGTGAAATCGGCGTCGTCATTCGGTGCGGATGGCTCGTTGCGGTCGGCATCGGTCATGGAAATCTCGCTGGTTGGGATGCGGGCCCGGACGAGCCCGCCCTTCGATTATGGGGCATGGCTCGGCTGGCTGTCACGCCGAGCTGCATCGGAAAACGGGGCCAATTCCTCTTTTCAGACAGGCCATTCAAACAGGCCAAAGCGGCGGCTCGTCCATCAACGCCACCTGTTCGCGCAATTCAAGGATGCGGTCCTGCCAGTAACGCTGGGTATTAAACCAGGGAAATGCCGCCGGGAACGCAGGATCGTCCCAGCGCATCGCCAGCCATGCGGAATAATGGATCAGGCGCAACGTCCGTAGCGCCTCGACGAGGTAGAGCTGGCGCGGATCGAATTCGCAGAAGTCCTCGTAGCCGGCCAGGACGTCGCCCAGCTGGGCCACCATCTCGTGGCGCTCGCCCGACAACAGCATCCACAGGTCTTGCACGGCCGGACCCATGCGGCTGTCGTCGAAGTCGACGAAGTGCGGCCCATCGCCCGTCCACAGCACATTGCCCGCATGGCAATCGCCGTGCAGGCGCAACAGCCGCAGGTCGCCGGCGCGGTCATAGCAGCGCGCGACGCCGTCCAGGGCCTGGTCCAGCACGCTCGTGTACGCGGTCAGCAGTTCGGGCGGGATGAAACCGTGGCCAATCAGCCAGGCGCGCGGCTCCCTGCCGAACGTGTCGAGGTCGAGCCGGGGCCGCTCGGCGAACGGGCGCGCGGCCCCGACGGCGTGAATACGGCCGATGAAGCGGCCGATCCATTCCAGGGTGGACGGGTCGGACAGCTCCGGCGCCCGTCCGCCGCGGCTGGGAAACACGGCGAAGCGGAAGCCGCCGTGTTCGTGCAGGGTGCGGCCGTCGAGCACGCGGGCCGGCACGACGGGCACCTCCTGGTCGGCCAGTTCTTGCACGAACGCATGGTCTTCGAGGATGGCGGCATCGCTCCAGCGTCCGGGCCGGTAGAACTTGACGACGACG
Organism: Massilia sp. P2_C2; assembly: GCF_056404615.1. NCBI lineage: Bacteria > Pseudomonadati > Pseudomonadota > Betaproteobacteria > Burkholderiales > Oxalobacteraceae > Massilia > Massilia sp. P2_C2. The sequence continues at coordinate 2,280 of NZ_JBFUDR010000244.1, forward strand.
GGCTGGCCCTCCTCGCGACCGACGCGGTAGACGCGGTTCTCGTAGCTGTTCAGCGCCAGCAGGCGGCCGTCGCCGCGCAGGCCGACGCTGTCGACGGCGTCCAGGACCATTAGGGGATCGAGCCGCGCGAACGGATGGGTGCCGGATGCGGCGGGGAATGCTTGGTTGTCAGACTGGGTATCCATTCCGCCATTGTAAGGCGGGCGCCCGGGTCGTGTCGTCCGCCGGATGCTTCGCTCCGAACCTGTCATATTTTCGCCGGCTGGAGGGCCGGAAGCGTTACACTTGCGGCTTCAACGCAAGGAACACGCAATAATGCAACTCGACCAGCCCCTCACCGAAAAAGAATTCGACGACCTCGACAACTTCCTCCTGTCCGATCGCTGCTCCGACGACGCGATGACGATGGACACGCTGCACGGCTACCTGACCGCCATCGCGATCGGCCCGGAAACCATCATGCCGGCCGAATGGCTGCCGCGCGTATGGGGCGAGGACGGCGCCGTGCCCAAGTGGAAGAACCCGAAGGAAGAAGAACGCATCGTCAACCTGGTCATGCGCTTCATGAACGAGGTGCTCGTCACCTTCGAGGTGGCGCCGAAGGAATTCGAGCCGCTGTACGTCGAGCACGACATCGACGGCGAGACGCTGATCGACGCCGAGGCCTGGTGCTGGGGCTTCTGGGAAGGCATGGAACTGCGCCCCGGCTCCTGGGACGAGATCTGGGATTCGGAAGCGGGCCCGCTGATGCACCCGATCTACCTGCTGGGCGCCGACGAGATCGAGGAAAGCGAGCTGGCGGAAGTGGAAAGCCCGAAGCTGGCGCACAAGCTGGCGCTGGAAATCGAAGCCAACCTGCCGGGCATCCACCGCTTCTGGCTGCCGCGCCGCAAGGCCGCCGTCGAAACGGTTCGCCGCGACGAACCGAAAGTCGGCCGCAACGACGATTGCCCTTGCGGCAGCGGCAAGAAATACAAAAAGTGCTGCGGGGCCAACCAGGCCTGAAAATTCGGGGTCAGAGCACATTTCGCCCGAAATTTGGGGTCAGAGCACTTTTTCGGGCAATAGCTCAGTAGCTACTCTCCTGCAGCCCCAACGAATGAGCCGCCATCGCGCACCTCATGACCTCCGCGTATACAGCCGGGCGCCACCGGCAGCATGATATCGGCCTGGACATGTCCCAAAAAAGGGCTCTGACCCCGAATCTGGGGTCTGACCCCGAATTTTAGGCCGCCTCGGCCAGGCGGCTTTCGAACAGTGCGGCCAGCAGGTCGGACTGGCTGACGATGCCCACGAACACGGCTTTTTCGTCGACGACCGGAATGTGGTGCAGGCCGCCGTTGCTCATCAGCGGCACGAGCGTCGCGATCGGTTCGTCGACGCTCACCACGGCCACCCTGGTCGACATCACCCTCCTCACCGTCGTCGCGCGGTCCGGGCGCACGCCCAGCAGGTGCGTGAACAGGCTGCGCAGACGTTCGCCCACGGTCTGGTAATCGTCCAGGCCTGCATGGTGCAGGAAATCGCCCTGCCCCACGATGCCCGCCACGCGGTGCGACGCATCCAGCACCGGCAGCGCGTGCAGGTTGTGGTGGCGCAGCAGGCGCCACGCCTCGGCCAGCGGCATGTCCGGCGTCGCGGTCACGACGTCCTTCGACATGATCGCGCCGCAGTTCACCGTGCCGAAGCGGCGTGCGTAGGCGCGCTGTTCCGTCTGCAGCAGGATGTCTTCCAGGTCGTCGCGGCTGACGTCCAGCACCTGGCCGTAGCGGGCCAGCACGGCGTCCAGGTCCTCGGCCGTAAAGCCCAGGCGCGCCATCGGCGTCGGGTCGCGCGTCGCGTGCGCCGCCTGCTGCGCGGTGCGCAGGGCGGATTTCTGGTTGTGCGGATAGCGCCGGCCCGTCAGGTTGTTGAAGACGAGCGCCGCGAGCACGATCAAGGTCGAGTTCAGGCACACGGGCAGGAAGGCGAACGTGAAGCCGGCCGCGTGGATGGCCGGTCCGCCGAGGACGGCCGTCAGCGCCACCGCGCCGCTCGGTGGGTGCAGGCAGCGCAGCAGAAACATCACGAAGATCGCGCAGGCGCCGGCCAGCGGGGCCGCCAGCGCAGGATTGCTGACCGTCTGCGCGCACAGGATGCCGATCAGCGCGGAAATCGTATTCCCCCCGATTACCGACCACGGCTGGGCCAGCGGACTGGCCGGCACGCAGAACAGCAGCACGGCCGACGCGCCCATCGGCGCCACGAGCGCCAGCGGCACGATGCCGGAACCTGCCGTCAGCATGTCGCTGAGGATCGCCGTCACGAACAGCCCCACCAGGGCCCCTGCCACCGCGCGCATCCGTTCGCCGCGCGGCACCGTATTGGGTTGCGGTACGAACGACCGCAACCAGTCCACACTCTTGTCCAGAATCATTCTCGTCGATTGTAAAAAAGCTGCAACCCTGGCGTCGCTCGCTTGGCTAAAAAATATATATCACGTTATGATATATTATTTGGTTCCCGAAGCCAACAACCCCAATCGCCCAACCCGTGAAAGACGAATCGCCCCCGCTGTCCAAGTCCGATTTCGCCGCCCTGTCGGAATTCCGTTACCAGATGCGGCGCTACGAGCGCTTTTCCGAAAATGCCGTGCAGGCGGAAGGCATCACGCCGCTGCAATACCTGCTCCTGCTGCACGTCAAGGGGTTTCCCGGCCGCGAGTGGGCGACCGTGGGCGAGCTGGCCGAGCGCCTGCAGGCCAAGCAGCACGGCGTCGTCGCGCTCGTTACGCGCTGCGAGGCGGGCGAACTGGTCGAGCGCCGCACGAATGCCGAGGACCGGCGCCGTGTCGAGGTGCACCTGCTGCCCAAGGGCGAGGCGTTGCTGATCCGCCTTGCCGCCGTCCACCGCGCCGAACTGCGCGCCCTGCGCGGCGTATTTACCGTCCCCAATCTTGAATAAGCAATGAAAACTGCCCCCCATCCTGTCACGCCGCGGCGCGATTTCTCGGGCGACGTCCGCCTGCTGCGCATCGCCGCCCTCGCAGCCTCCATCGGCGGGCTCAGCACCCTCGCCGCGAGGGTCCTGCTCATGCTGATCCGCTTCTTCACGGACTTGTTCTTCTACGGAAAATTCTCGTTCGCCGAACTGTCTCCGGCCGACAACACCCTGGGCCCGTGGGTGATCGCCATCCCCGTGATCGGCGGCCTCATCATCGGCCTGATCGCCCGTTATGGGACCGAGGCCATCCGCGGCCACGGGATTCCCGAAGCGATCGAGGCGATCCTGTTCAAGCGCAGCGCCATGTCGCCGAAGGTGGCCGTGCTGAAACCGCTGTCGTCGGGCATCGCGATCGGCAGCGGCGGCCCGTTCGGCGCCGAGGGGCCGATCATCATGACGGGCGGCGCGATCGGCTCGCTGATCGCCCAGCACTTCCACCTGACGGGCGGCGAACGCAAATCGCTGCTCGTGGCCGGCGCCGTGGCCGGCATGACGGCGGTGTTCGGCACGCCGGTGGCGGCCGTGCTGATGGCCGTCGAGCTGTTGCTGTTCGAACTGCGTCCGCGCAGCCTGCTGCCGGTGGCGACGGCGTGTGCCGTGGCCGGTTTCCTGCGGCCGCTCGCGATCGGCGCAGGCGCGCTGTTCCCGTTGGCGACCGCGCCCGTCGCGCCGCTCGCCCTCGCCTCCTGCCTCGTCGCGGGCATCGCGTGCGGAGCGCTGGCCTGGCTGATGTCGACGGCGCTGTACCGCGTCGAGGACGGCTTCCACCGCCTGCCCATCCACTGGATGTGGTGGCCGGCGCTGGGCGGCCTCGCCGTCGGCATCGGCGGCTATTTCCAGCCGCGCGCGCTGGGCGTCGGCTATGACGTCATCGGCGATCTTTTACACAACCACATGGTGGCCGGCGCCATCGTCGCCCTGCTGGCCGTGAAGCTCGTGATCTGGCTGATCGCGCTCGGCTCCGGCACGTCGGGCGGCGTGCTGGCCCCGCTGCTGATGCTCGGCGCCGGCCTTGGCGCCCTGCTCGGCCCGTACCTGCCCGGTGCCGATCCGGCGCTGTGGCCGCTCGTGTTCATGGCCGCCACCCTGGGCGGCATGATGCGCGCGCCCGTGATGGCCGTCGTGTTCGCGTTCGAACTCACGCACGACGCCAACGCCCTGCTGCCGCTGCTCGCGGCGGCCGCCGGCGCCTACGGCTTCACCGTGCTGACGATGGGCCGTTCGATCCTGACCGAAAAGATTGCCCGCCGCGGCCACCACATCTATCGCGAATACGGCATCGACCCGCTCGAGCGCCACAGCGTGGCCGAGGTGATGAGCGCGGAAGTCCACCACATCGACGCCGCCGCGACGATCCGCGACGTGCTCGCCACGCACTTCGGCACGGCCCAGAAGCACCGCGGCTACCCGGTCACACGCGGCGGCGTCGTGATCGGCATGATCGAGCGCGACACCCTGGCCGGTCATGCGCCCGACCAGCCCGTCGGCGCGCTGTTCGGGGCCAATCCACCGCTCGTGGCACTGCCCGGAGAAACATGCCGCGCGGTGGCCACCCGCCTCGCCGTACACGGCATCGAACGCCTGCCCGTGGTGACGCAGGCCGCGCAGCCGACACTGCTGGGCGTCGTCAGCCGCAGCGACCTGATCAAGGCCTCGGCCACGCTGCACGACGAGGAACACGAGCGACGCACCTTGCGTACGCTGCCCCTCGTGCGGCGTCAATGAGGACTGCGGCTGCGCACAGCGTGTTACTGAACAATCATGTACGATAGGCAACCCGCATCCGTGCGCTTTGCCATCGGGCACCTCGAAAAACCGTCGCGAGCGGCCGCAATGTCGTTCGAGAAGCGCAGCTGTAGGCTAGTACAGCGAGCATCGCAAGACTCGCCGTCCGCGACGACAGTGCAACGCGCAGCAGGTTTTTCGAGGTGCCCATCTATCGAGGATAAGAACATGATCACACAGCTCAAGCACACCCTGCTCGCCGCCGCCCTCGCCGTCTCCACCGCCCATGCTGCCGCGCCGATGGTCAAGACCCCGGCCCCGGGGTTCTACCGCATGATGGTCGGCGACATCGAGATCACGCCGGTCAACGACGGCACGTTCGACCTGCCCATGGACCAGTTCCTGCACCAGAAGCCCGAACTGACGCGCGCCACGCTCGCGAAGAACTTCCTGAAATTACCGGTGGAGACCTCGGACAATACGTTCCTGATCAATACCGGCAGCAAGCTGGTGCTGGTCGACACGGGTTCCGGCGCCCTGTTCGGCCCGACTGCCGGCAAGTTCGTCAACAACCTGAAGGCGGCCGGATACCAGCCGGAGCAGATCGACGAGATCTATATCACGCACATGCACGCTGACCACGTCGGCGGCCTCGTCAACAACGGGCAGCGCGTGTTCCCGAATGCGGTCGTGCGCGCAGGCAAGGCCGATGCCGATTACTGGCTGAGCCAGGCGAACATGGACAAGGCCCCGGCCGACAAGAAGGATTTCTTCAAGGGCGCGATGGCATCGATCAATCCGTACGTCCAGGCCGGCAAGTTCAAGCCCATCGAGGCGAACGGCGAACTGGTGCCGGGCGTCTCGGCCATGGCCGAACACGGCCATACGCCGGGCCACACGGTGTACATCGTGGAAAGCCGCGGCCAGAAGCTCGTGCTGATCGGCGACCTGATCCACGTGGCGGCCGTGCAGTTCGATAATCCGCAAGTGACGATCGCCTTCGACAGCGACGAGAAAGCGGCCTATGCGGCACGCAAGAAAGTGTTCGACGACGCCGCGAAAAATGGCTGGCTCGTCGGCGGGGCGCACCTGCAATTCCCGGGTGTCGGGCATCTCGTGACGCAGGACAAGGGCTATCGCTGGATCCCCGTCAATTACACGCAAATGCGTTAACCGACTGACGCGAAAATCGTAGGGTGGGCACCCTGTGCCCGCCATGATGTCGCCGCGACGCATGCGTTTGGTGGGCACGGGGTGCCCACCCTACGTCGCGATTTCCTTCAGTAATCTCGCCAGCTCGTCCATGTCGACGGGCTTGACGAGGTGGTGGTCGAAGCCCGCTTCGAAGGCCGCGCGACGATCCTGTTCCTGGCCGTAGCCCGTGACGGCCACCAGCGCGATGGCGCCGGTCTGCGCATCCGCGCGCAGGCGGCGCGCCAGTTCGTTGCCGTCCATCTCCGGCAGGCCGATGTCGAGCAGCGCCACGTCCGGCCGCTGCTGGCGGGCCCGTTCCAGCGCGCGGTGCGAATCGTGTTCCACCTCGACGACATAGCCGCACGCCTCCAGCAGCATGCCCAGCGTGGCCGCCGCATCGACGTTGTCGTCGACGAYGAGCACACGCAGCGGACGCCGTCCGCCCTCCGGCATGGCCCCGGTCGGTCGCGCGCCGCCGGGCTCCTCCTGCCCGGACGCCGGCGCCATCAGCGGCAGCGCCACCTCGAACGTGCTGCCCCGTCCCAGGCCGGGACTCGTGCACGCGACGGTGCCGCCATGCAGCTCGACGAGGTTCTTGACGAGGGCGAGGCCCAGCCCGAGGCCGCCCTGGGCCCGGTCGACCGAGCGCTGCGCCTGCGTGAACAGGTCGAACACGTGGCCCGTCAATTCCGGTTCCATGCCGATGCCTTCGTCGCGCACCTTCAGCAGCAGCCGGCCGCGCGCCGCGTCGACCGTGGCCGCCACGTCGATGCCGCGCTCTTCCGGCGTGTACTTGGCGGCGTTGTTGAGCAGGTTGGCCAGCACTTGCACGAGCCTGGCCTTGTCGCCGAGCACCTGCGCGTCGGGCGCAGCCATGTCGATGCCCAGGGTCTGGCGGCGGGCCTCGAACATCGGACGCACCTGCTCGACCGCCTCGTCGACGATGGCACGGGCGCTGACGGGCGCGCGCGCGAGCGTCACGAGCCCGCGCGTGACGCGCGAGACGTCCAGCAGGTCGTCGACGAGACTCGTCATGTGGCGCACCTGGCGGCCGATGATGGCGCTGCTCTGGCGCACCCTGGCCTCGTCCAGGCGGCCGATGCGCAGCAGGTCGGCGGCGGCGCTGATCGGCGCCAGCGGATTCCTCAGCTCGTGCGCCAGCATCGCGAGGAACTCGTCCTTGCGGCGGTCGGCGGCGCGCAGCTTGTCTTCGGCCGCCTTGCGTTCCGTGATGTCGCGGAAGAACGAGACGAGGCCGCCGTCGGCCGTCGGGTAGGCGCGCACCTCGCACCAGATCTCGATGCCGTCCGGCAGGCGCTGGCGGTATTCGGCGATGCCGGGCGTGCGGTCGCGCATCACGCGGCGGTACATGCGCCCGGCTTCGCTGTCGATCGCTTCGGGCCATACGTCCCAGTGGTTGTGCCCGATGATCGCGGACGCGTCCAGGTGCGCGATGCGCAGGCCGGCCGGATTCATCTGCAGGACGGTCCAGTCGCGGTCGAGCAGCATGAAGCCTTCGGCGATCGTGTCGAGGATCGTGCGGCTGCGGTCGCGTTCCTCGCGCAGGGTGCCCTGCACGCGCGCCAGGTCGACAGCCGACCAGATGCGCTCGGCCGTGCCCCGCGCCAGCGCGATCTCGGCCTCGGTCCAGGCATGCGGCCGGTCCAGGCCGAGTCCGAGG
>NZ_JBFUDR010000245.1:0-9802 GCF_056404615.1 Massilia sp. P2_C2
CTGGAACCGGCCAGAGTCCGCAGGAGGCGTGACCGGGAGCGACAGACAAGAGCGGCCGCCCAAGTCTAATGAACCAGGCCCGGCAGCCGGGGGGAACTGGAACCGACCGAAGTCCGCAGGAGGCGCGACCGGGAGTGGCGCCGCTCCTGCGGAGGCCCCTTCGGACACGCGTGTCATGATGGGCAGCGCCAGCGGCGGCTCCACAGTCCGTTACACCGCGGAGAAGGCCGCCGCCGAAGCACATGAATCGGCTGAGGTAGCGAAAAAAGCGGCGGAAGAGGCCAAGGCACAAGCGGCCGAAGCCAAACGGGCACGCATACGCGCCGAACGCGCCAGGCGCGCTGCCGTCAAATCAAATCAGCCAACGATGGAAGAGAAGTCACAAATGAAGCAGGAACATAAATAAAGGGCTCGGTCGGCGACTCACGCCACGCCAAACCGCCGCCGCAAGCGCGCATGGCGATGCCGGAAGAACAGCGCCACGCACGCGCGCACGAGCACGCGCGGCAGAGCGCGCCGCGGCCGGAACGTCAGGCAGTCGACGACCACCGTCCCCTGCCCCGCCGCCATGACCGTGCGCTCGTGCTGCCAATACGCCATCGACAGCATCGGAGAACGTTCCAGGAAGCGCCGGCCCGGCTCGATTTCGACGAGGGGCAGGTCGCTCCAGTCGACGGGCAGCACGCGCAGCAGCAGGGGCCAACTGCGGCACAACCGCTGGCCCGGCACGAAGGCGCCGCCGGGCAGGCATTTCATCTCCCTCGGGAAGGTCATGCGCAGCAGCGGCGCCATCTCGTCGGCAATGCCCTCGACCGACGTTGCCCACGCCCATACTGCGGGCTGATCGGCGGCGAGCGCGGATTCGAACCGCAGCCCGATCATGCGCCGCTTGCGTCGCGCAGATCGCGCAGCGGATGCGCGTGCCCCGGCCACACGGGCGCGAAGAACGCGGCCACCATCTCCGGGGTGACGTCGGACAGCAGAGGCGGCGTCCAGCGCGGCGCATTGTCCTTGTCGATCACGAGCGCGCGCACGCCTTCGATCACCTCGCCATGCTCGAACGTGCGACGCACGAGCGCCCGTTCCATGCGCAGGCAGTCGGCCACGCCGAGCTCCTCTCCGCGCACGAGCATCTCGCGCGTCACGCACATCATCAGCGGCGAGCGCTGGCGCATCGTGGCCAGCGTCTGTTGCGCGAACGGGCTCGCGTCGGATTCCAGCGAAGCCATCACGGCCGCGACGGAATCGGCGCCGAAATGGCGGTCGATGGCTGTGCGCTGCGCGGCCAATTCCCCGCCGCCCGCATCGGCAGCAAACGGCGCCGCGAACGCGCGGATCGCATCAGGGAGTCGAGCGCCCGGCGTCGCCCCGACCAGCGCCTGCAGCGCGTCCAGCTGCGCGGCCGGCACGAACACGTCGGCCAGGCCCGCGTAGATGGCGTCTGCCGCGCCGATCGTCGCCCCCGTCACGCCGAGGTAATGGCCCACGCGGCCCGGCGCGTGCGACAGGAAGTGGCTGCCGCCGACGTCCGGGAACAGGCCGATGTTCACCTCGGGCATGGCGATCTTCGAGCGTTCCGTCACGATGCGCAGGCCGCAGCCAGGCCCGCCCTGCGCAATGCCCATGCCGCCGCCCATCACGACGCCATCCATCAGCGCGATGTACGGCTTCGGATAAAAGTGGATCAGGTGGTTGAGGGCGTATTCCTCGGTGAAGAAATCGTCCAGCAGCGGGCTGCCCGTCTGCGGCGTGGCGCTGCCGGCCTGGTGGAAGAACCGGATGTCGCCGCCGGCGCACAAGGCCTTTGCGCTCGTGCTCCCGATGCAGACGGCGTCGATGCCCGCATCGTCACGCCAGGCAAGCAGTGTTGCCGTGAGCACGCGGACCATGTCCAGCGACAACGAGTTCAGCGCCTTGGGGCGGTCGAGGGTGATGATGCCGGTGCGGTTGGCGACGCGCGTTTGAACGTAGTCGGTCATGTCTCTTGTTGTTTGAATAATGAGACCGCATTGTAACGCGCGTGGCGGGCCCAAAAATACGAAAAGGGCGCCGATGCGCCCTTCGTTTCCTGGTGCTGCGTCAGCGTGGCATCACGCCGCGGCGGCAGCTTCCTCTCCTCCTTCGGACATGCGTTTGATGGACGCGTTGTCATGATCCTTGAGCATCTGCTTGTACTTGACGACCTGGCGATCGAGGCGATCCATCAGCATGTCGATGGCGGCATACAGGTCGTGCGCAGCGCTGGCGACATGGACGATCTTGCCTGCGAGCCTCAGGTTGATCTCGGCTTTCTGGCGTTTTTCTTTCTCGGTGAGATTGTCAATGCAGAGGATGACATGGGAATCGATCACTTGATCGAAATGGCGGGTAATGCGTTCGAGCTTGTTCTGTACGTATTCTCGGATGGCTGGAGTTACATCGAGATGATGTCCGCTGATAGTGAGATTCATACACACTCCTTTGAAGATACCCTGCCATGACGTGCGCGCATCCAGCGCAACGCGGCAGTGTGGTGTTACAAGGATTTGCGGAGACTGACGGGTGGGATCTTCAGCGCCTCACGGTATTTCGCGACCGTGCGCCGCGCGATAACCATTCCCTGTTCCCCTAGCATCTCCGCGATCTTGCTGTCGGATAAAGGATTCTTGGGGTCTTCTGCTCCTGTCAATTGTACGATGAGGGCCCGTATTGCCGTCGAAGAAGCTTCGCCTCCCGCCTCGGTGGCAACGTGACTCCCGAAGAAATACTTCAACTCAAACATGCCGTGCGGGGTCAGCATGTATTTCTGAGTTGTGACTCGAGAAATTGTGCTCTCGTGTAGACCTAGTGTATCAGCTATCTCACGTAAAACAAGGGGCCGCATCGCGACTGCGCCGTGGGAAAAAAAGTTACGCTGGCGATCCACGATGGCTTGTGCCACGCGCAAGATTGTGTCGAAGCGCTGGCGCATGTTCTTGATGAGCCACTTGGCTTCCTGCAACTGTGCGTTCAACTGCGTGTCCGATTTCCCCTGCTTGAGCAGCGAGGCATACAGGCTGTTCACGCGCAGGCGCGGCATCACTTCCGGGTTCAGCTGCACGCTCCAGCCATCCTTGGCGCGGCGCACGATCACGTCGGGCACGACGAAGTCCGACACGTCCGACGCGAACGCCGCGCCCGGATGCGGATTGCACTGGCGGATCACGGCCTGGGCTTCGCGCAGGTCTTCGTCGTCGCAGTCGAGCGCCTTCTTGAGCTTGTTGAACTCGCGCTGCGCGAACCACGTGAGGTATTTTTCGACGATGGTCAGCGCCATGCGCCGCGTGACGAGCGGCACGCCGGGCATGCGCCGGATCTGCAGGGCCAGGCACTCGGCCGCGCTGCGCGCGCCCACGCCGGGCGGGTCCATGCTTTGCACGAGGGCCAAGGCCGTGCGCAATTCCTCGAACTCGATGTCGAGTTCTTCCGGCAGGCGCGCATGGATCTCGTCCAGCGATTCCTCCAGATAGCCATTGTCGTCCAGTGCGTCGACGACCAGTTCCACGAGTGCGCAATCGCGCGCGCCGCAGCACGTCAGGCGTGCCTGTTCCATCAGGAGCTCGCGCAGCGTGACGGGGCTCGCTTCCAGTTGCGGGCGGCCATCCTCGTCCTCGCCGCCGTTGCCGCTGCCGCTGCGGCCGGATTCGCCCCAGTCGGCATCGCCGCCTTCGCCGCCGGTCTCTGCGCCGCCGTCGCCACCGTTCTCGCCATTGCCGTTCTCGGAGGTGGCAGCACCGCCGCCCTCTTCGCCTGAACTCTGCGAAGACGCGGGCGCCTCGCCCTGCGAAGACGCGGGTGCGCTGTTGATGGCGCCGTCGGCCAGCAGGCGTACGGAACGGTCGAGCGGATCGTCGAGCCGCTCGAGCAGCGGGTTCTCGCCCAGCACCTGCTCGATTTCCTGGTGCAATTCCAGTGTCGACAGTTGCAGCAGCCGGATCGACTGCTGGAGCTGCGGCGTCAGCGCGAGGTGCTGTGAAGTCTTGAGTTGCAGCGTCTGTTTCATGACTACATTCGGAAGTGTTCGCCCAGGTAGACGCGGCGCACCGACTCGTTGGCGATGATGTCGTCGGGACGGCCGGAGGCCAGCACCGCGCCCTGGTTGATGATGTAGGCGCGATCGCAGATGCCCAGCGTCTCGCGCACGTTATGGTCCGTGATCAGCACACCGATGCCGCGCTCCTTCAGGAAACGCACGATGCGCTGGATCTCGATCACGGCAATCGGATCCACGCCGGCGAACGGTTCGTCCAGCAGCACGAAGCGCGGATCGGTCGCCAGCGCGCGCGCGATCTCCACGCGGCGGCGCTCGCCGCCGGACAGCGACAGCGCGGGGTTCTCGCGCAGCTTCTCGATCTGCAGCTCGGTCAGCAGCTCGTCGAGGCGTTCGGCGATGCGCGTCTTGGTCAGGGGCTTGCCGTTCTCGCGCTGCAGTTCCAGCACGGCGCGGATGTTTTCTTCCACCGTCAGCTTGCGGAACACCGACGCTTCCTGCGGCAGGTACGACAGGCCAAGGAGCGCGCGCCGGTGGATCGGCAGGCTCGTGATGTCGGTGCCGTTGATGTCGATGCTGCCGGCGTCCGACGGCACCAGGCCCACGATCATGTAGAACGACGTCGTCTTGCCGGCGCCGTTCGGCCCCAGCAGCCCGACCACTTCGCCGCACGCGACCTGCAGCGACACGTCGCGCACCACGAGGCGCTTGCCGTAGCTCTTCTGCAGCCCCTTGACGACGAGCGTGCTGCCGCCGCATGCGGCCGGTGCCGTCAGCATGCCTGCTTCCATCGTGCGTTGTTCCATCACGCGTGCCTCCGTCATTGCTTGCCCGCCGGGGCGGCGGCAGGGGCGCCGGCAGCCGCAGGGAGGGCGGCCGCAGGGCCGCCCGCTGCCGGCGCCGCCGTCGTGCGGCGCGGCGCGATGATCAGCGTGTTGCGGCCCTGGCCCGGCTTGCTCTGGCCGCTGACGTCATTGCGCACGTTCGCGACTTCGGTGCGGTTGTCGTAGGCGATGTAGGCGCCATCGACCTCGTTCGCCAGGCGGCCGTTCTCCAGCTGCCGCACGATGGCCTTCGAGAACAGTTTCACGATTTCCGTGCGCTCGTCGTATTCGATGCGCTCGGCCTGGCCCTCGACCCACAGGTCCGGGCCGCCGTCGCGCTTCTGGCGAAAGCTGGCCGTCTTGCCCGGGTTGGCCGTCAGCGTGACGCTCATATAGCCTTCCGGCGATTCCTTCAGCACGGCCTTGTCCGACTTCAGGGTGAGGGTGCCGCGCGTGAGCACGACGTTGCCCGTCAGGATGCGGACCTGGTTCACCTCGTCCACGTCCAGCGTGTCGAAGTTGATGACGGCCTGCTTGAGCGAGTCGGCGCGCTCGGCCCAGGCGGAGAGCGAGGCGAACGACAGGATGGCGACGGCAAGGTGTTTTTTCATGGATCTCGTCCTTGTTGTTAGGTACGCGTCAGCGCGGGGCGCGCGGCGGATAGATGATCTGGCCGCGTCCGCCCAGGTGCACCTGCTGCGTGGCGTTATTGGCGAGCATGCCGATGCCGGTCACGGACGACGCGCCCAGCTGCATCTCGATCGCCTTGTCGGTCTTGACGATGTCCTCGTCCGGCAGCACCGTCAACGCTTCCGTACGGATCCGCAGCGGCTCCGACTTCGCGCCGGCGGGGCGCTGGATGTCGACGTTGCCGGTCAGGTCGATCTGGTTCTGGTTCTGGCTGACCAGCGCACGCTCGGCCGTCATCGTCATGGGCGGGTGCTCGACGGTGAGGCTGTGCACGACGGGCTTGTCGACGAGGGCCGTATTGTCGGCCGGATGGTGCGTCAGGCGTTCGCCCGAGATCACGTAGCGCGGCTTGCCGGTCTCCGACATGCGCACCCAGCTGAAGTTGTCGATGATGTAGTCCGGCTCGTTGCCCGCACTGGCGCCCGGTGCATTCTCTTCGCCCTGCAGCACCTGCACGAGCCAGAAGCTGCCGAACGCGCAGAACACGGCGGTCAGCATCAGGGCCAGCAGGCGCCAGCGGTGCGCGGTACGCTTGTAGCTTGCGGAGGCCATGTCTTCTCTTCTAGGCGAAGTAAGGCGCAAGCGCCTGTTCGTAGGTACCCTGGGCACGCATCACCATGTCGCACACTTCGCGCACGGCGCCGCGGCCGCCCGGGTTCTTCGTCACGTAATGAGCGCGGTACTGCACTTCCGGATGGCCGCTCGGCACCGTCACCGCAAAACCCACGCGCGTAAACAGCGGCAGGTCGATCACGTCGTCGCCGATATAGCCGCACTCCGCGGCCGTCACCCCCGTTTTATCCAGCAGCTCGGCGAACGCGAGGCGCTTGTCGTGCTGGCCCTGGAACACGTGGGTGATGCCCAGGTCGGCCGCGCGTTTGATGACGATCGGCGACGTGCGTGCGCTGATGATCGCGGTCTGCACGCCCGTGCGGTTCAGCAGCTGGATGCCGAGGCCGTCCAGCACGTAGAACGTCTTCGTGACTTCGCCGTCCGGGCCATAGGTCAGGCTGCCGTCGGTGAGGACGCCGTCGACGTCGAAAATCATGACTTTTACGCGCGCTGCGCGCTCCATGTGTGCCAGCGGAGTCACCATCAGATCACCTTGGCGCGCGTGAGGTCGTGGATGTGCAGGGCGCCGACCAGTACGTCGTCGGCGTCGGTGACGAGCATCTGGTTGATGCGGAATTCTTCCATCACGGCGACGGCATCCACCGCCAGCTGTTCCGGGTGCACGCGGCGCGGATTCGGGTGCATGACGTCGCGAATCACGAGCTTGCTGAAATCCTGGACCTTCTCGATCAGGCGGCGCAGGTCGCCATCCGTAAACACGCCGACCGGCCGGCCGGCATCGTCGACGATGGCCGTCATGCCCATGCCCTTCTGCGAGATTTCCAGCAGGGCTTCCGTGAGCAGCGCGCCCGGTTTCACCGTCGGCACCGCGGCGCCGCTGCGCATCACGTCGCGCACGTGGGTCAGCAGGCGCCGGCCCAGCGCGCCGCCCGGGTGCGAGCGCGCGAAATCGTCCGACTTGAAGCCGCGCAGCTCGAGCAGCGCGACGGCCAGCGCATCGCCCAGCGCGAGCGTCGCGGTGGTGCTGGCGGTGGGCGCCAGGTTCAGCGGGCAGGCTTCCTTCTCGACGGACACGTCCAGGTGCACGTCGGCCACGGTCGCCAGGCGCGACTCGGGCTTGCCGGTCATCGCGATCACGGGCACGCCCATGCGCTTGACGGCCGGGATCACGACGGCCAGTTCGCTGCTTTCGCCGGAATACGAGATCGCGATCAATACGTCCTGCGGGGTCACCATGCCCAGGTCGCCGTGCGCGGCCTCGGCCGGGTGCAGGAACAACGCGGGGGTGCCGGTCGAGGCCAAGGTCGCCGCGATCTTGCGGCCGATGTGGCCCGACTTGCCGATACCGGATACCACGACGCGGCCCTTGCAAGCCATCATCACGGCCACGGCGCGCGGCACGCTGTCGTCGCGGCCGAGGCGCTCGGCCAGCTTGCGGATCGCTTCGCCCTCGACGTCCAGCGCCTCGCGGGCCAGTTCCAGCGCCCGGCCGGCCTGGGCCGCGTTAAAACTTGTCAGCATTATTTTTTCATCGGTTACACTCATAGGCAAAGTATATCCGAATTGGGAAAGCAAAAAACTTGCCAGACGTAACAAACAACAACAACCCACCGTCCCGCAGGGTCTTCGAATGACGTCCGGGCTCGAACTCACTCTGCTGTTGCTGGGGAGCGCCGTTCTCGGCGTGGTCGCGTTCCGGATGCTGCATTTGCCGCCGATGCTGGGCTATCTCGCCGTCGGCGTGCTGGTCGGCCCGAACGCGCTGAACCTCGCCGACAACGGTACCACCACGCAGGCGCTGGCCGAATTCGGCGTCGTCTTCCTGATGTTCTCGATCGGGCTGGAATTCTCGCTGGCCCAGTTGCGCGCCATGCGCCGCATCGTGTTCGGGCTCGGACTCGCGCAGGTCGTGCTCACCATCGTCGCGGCGGTGCTGGCCTCGCTGCTGACGCGCTACCTGCCGCCCTCGATGCAAGTCGRCTGGCAGGCCGCGCTGGCGCTGGGCGGCGCGCTGGCCATGTCGTCCACGGCGATCGTGTCGAAACTGCTGACGGAAAGGCTGGAGCTGGAGAGCGAGCACGGACGCCGCATCATCGGCATCCTGCTGTTCCAGGATCTGGCCGTCGTGCCGCTGCTGATCCTGATCCCGTCGCTGGCCAAACCGCCCGAGGAGCTGGCGATGACCCTGGCCTGGGCCGGCATCAAGGCCGCGGCCGTGCTGGCGCTGCTGCTGTTCTTCGGCCAGAAATGGATGCGCAAGTGGTTCAACGTCGTCGTCAAGCGCCGCTCGCAGGAATTGTTCATGCTGAACCTCCTGCTGGTCACCCTGGGCGCCGCATGGATCACGGAGCATGCCGGCCTGTCGATGGCGCTGGGCGCATTCGTCGCCGGCATGCTGATCTCCGAGACGCCCTACAAGCACCAGGTGGAGGAGGATATCAAGCCGTTCCGCGACGTGCTGCTGGGCCTCTTCTTCATCACCATCGGCATGCTGCTGAACGTGCACCTCGTGCTCGCGAACTGGTGGCTCGTCCTGTTGCTCCTGATCGTGCCCGTGTCGATGAAGTTCGCGCTGATCGCCCTGCTGGCCAAGGCGTTCGGCTCGTCCGACGGCGTCGCCATGCGCACGGGTCTCGCGCTCGCCCAGGCCGGCGAATTCGGCTTCGTGCTGCTGAATCTCGCGTCGGGATCGAAGCTGATCCCGCCATTCATCATCCAGCTGGTGCTCGCGTCGATGGTGCTGTCGATGCTGGCGGCGCCCTTCGTCATCGCCAACATGGACAAGCTCGTGATGAAGATCGCGGCCAACGAATGGATGCTGCAATCGCTGCAGCTGACGCAGATCGCGAGCCGCACGATGGCGGCGCAGAAGCACGTGATCATCGCCGGCTTCGGGCGCAGCGGCCAATCGCTGGCCACCCTGCTGTCGGAAGAAAAGCTGCCGTGGTATGCGCTCGACCTCGACCCGGAGCGCGTGCAGGAAGCGCGCACGGCCGGCATCAACGTCTCGTACGGCGACTGCACGCGCAGGGAAGCGCTGATCGCGGCCGGTATCAACCGCGCCAGCGCCCTCGTGATCACGTTCGCCGACACGCGCCTGGCCGTCAAGGTGCTGCACCTCGTGCACGAGCTGGCGCCGAAGCTGCCGGTGATCGTACGCGCCCACGACGACACGGAACTCGATGTGCTCAAGCGCGCCGGCGCCACCGAAGTCGTGCCGGAAGCGCTGGAATCGAGCCTGATGCTGGCCTCGCACGCCCTCGTCGTGATGGGCGTGCCGCTGCGCCGCGTCGTGCACCGCGTGCAGGCGGCGCGCGACGAGCGCTACTCGTCGCTGCGCGGCTTCTTCCACGGCGCCAGCGACATCGCGGACGGTACGGAGCACAACTATGTGCGCCTGCACTCGGTGACGCTGCGCGACGACGCCGGTGCGGTCGGGCGCAGCATCGCGGACCTGGAGCTGGACGAGGTCGGGGCCGAAGTCACGGCCGTGCGGCGCGGGAACGACCGCATCGAGCCGGGGCCGGAGACGGAGTTGCGGGCGGGGGATGTGGTGGTGTTGCGCGGGACCGGCAACGCGGTGACCCGCGCGGAAGGCCGGTTGCTACGCTGATTCGGTGGCGTTTTGCCAACGCCAACTTGACGCACGCGTCACGCGTGGGCACGTTTCATTTGGGGCCCCCGGCCCCAAATGCCCACCCTACTG
>NZ_JBFUDR010000246.1:0-9724 GCF_056404615.1 Massilia sp. P2_C2
GGCGAGATGTTGATCGACACGGGCACCAGCTTGTCGCCGTTCTGCGCCCAGCGCGCGAGCTGGGCACAGACCTTGTCGATGACGAGCTCGCCGAGCTTGAGCACCAGCCCCGTTTCCTCGACCAGGGGTACGAACTCGGCCGGCGAGACGACGCCGCGCGTCGGATGGACCCAGCGCACGAGGGCTTCCAGACTCGTGATCGAACCGCTCGCCAGGTCGACGCGCGGCTCGTAGTACATGACGAACTGGTCGTTTGCCAGCGCATGGCGCAACTCGCGGATGCGCTCGAGGCGCGCCTTCAGCTGGTCGTGGAATGTACCGTCGAAGAAGCGATAGCTGCCGCGATCGTTCGTCTTGGCCGAATACATCGCGACGTCGGCATTCTGCAGCAGCGCGCGCGGTTCCTTGCCGTCGGTCGGGAACACGCTGATGCCGATCGACGCGCCGACCACGTACTCGCCGTACGACAGGCGGATGCTGCGCCGGAACGCGCGCTGGATCCGCTCGCTGGCCTGGGCCGCGTCCAGCGGATCGGTAATGTTGTCGAGCACGATCACGAACTCGTCGCCGCCGAACCGCGTCACGCAGTCATGAGGCCGGACCGCTTCCTTCAGCCGGTGCGCGGCCGTGCACAGCAGTTCGTCGCCGGCGGCATGGCCCCACGTGTCGTTGATCGCCTTGAAGCCGTCCAGGTCGATGAACAACAGGGCGAACATCTTGTCGTCTTTCTCGGCCCGGGCAATGGCGTCATGCAGATGGCTTTCGACCCAGTAGCGGTTCGGCAGGCGGGTGAGCGGGTCTTCGTTGCTGCGCCTCAGCAGTTCTTCTTCATGGGCGCGGCTCTCGGTGACGTCGCGTGCCGACACGGCCRGGTTGTCGCCGTAGCGGAACATTTTCAGGGTCACCCATTTGGCCGGGAAGTTGTCCTGCGGGCGTCCCAGCGTCACCTCGTTGTAGCCGCTTTCCATCGCGCGCTTCAGGCTGTCCATGCGCGTCTTCCGGGCCTCGCCTTCATACAGTTCCGTCACCTTCCTGCCGATCAGGTCCTGGCGGGAGCGCGCCACCAGCTCGGCGGCGCGCCGGTTGCAGTCGATCACCTCGAAATCGCCGACTTCGCCCTCGTCGTCCCATTGGGGCCGCAACATGTAGAACCCTTCGTTGCTGGCCTCGGTCGCCATCCGGTACGTATCGCGGATCACGCGCAGTTCGTCGCTCCGACGCGCCAGGCGCAGCGAATAGCTCATCGCGAGCAGCGTGAACAGCAGCACCGTCGCCGTGCCGAGCCACGCGGTACCGGTCCACGCGCGGCGCATCGCATACCATGGCGCCAAGGCGGCTTCGTGATCGAGTCCGACCACCGCGTTCACGCCGCAGCGGTCGACGTGTTCCCAGCCGACGTAGCGCGGCCGGCCATCGCCGAACCAGTCGTCGACCAATGCGCTGCCGGCCGACAGCCGCAGGGGTGGCGCATGGACGAACCCGGGTTGCCGCACGGTCCCCGCCGGCCCTTCCGAACGCAGCGCGCGCGTGCGCCCGTCGTCGCCGACGATCGTCACCAGGCCGTCCCGACGGAAGATGGGGTCCGTGTCGCCGGTCGTGAAGTAGGCGGGATCGACCGCGACGACGACCGCGGCCGCGAACCTGCCGTCGCGGTCCGACAATTCCCACGCGAACAGCAACCGGTGCGAGCGGCCGGCACGCCCTTCGATGGGCACATCGTCGACGAAGAATTTGACCGGCATGCCAGTGCGTACCCGCGGCAGGATGTACGCGACGGCGGCCGGCGACAGCGCCGTCGGGGCGGTGGAGGTCAGCACCTGGCCCTGCGCATCGATCACCGACACGAGCAGGCGCGACGCATCGAGGAACAGGCCATGCTCATCCGCATAGCCCAGATGCATGTCACCCTGCCTCGCCTCCCAATCGTATTTGACGAACCGGGCGGTCTGCTCGATCGTGTCGACCCTGCGCTCGATCTGCCCGGCGTAGCCGTTGGCGAGCGTCAGCGCATCCTGCAGCGTCCTGAGTTCGAGCTGCCTTCGCTCCGCGGCCAGCTGCTGGAACAGGAGGAACCAGCCGAGTCCCAGCACGGCCAACGCAGCCATCGGCCAGGCCAGCAGGCGCCAGACGTGCCGCTTCCAGAACGCAGCGGGACCGTCTCGCGCGTTCCGCGCTGTCGCAACGCGCTCCCGCAAGTACGTCAATAATCTGCGAAACATTGCCCGCCCCTGTCACGGCCCTTGAACAGAAAGTACTGCTGGTCTCGGGAAAATTCAACTCGCATGCGTGAGGTGTTGCGGGCGGAGCAGTTGGTGTTACGGCGTGGACATGCAGGGGTGGTTCCAAGTGACCAAGAACGTGATCGCAGCCGGGCTTGCCGGCGCGAGTCGCTAAAATCGAAACAGAAACGCCAGCATCGACGCTGGCGCTTTCGTTTTCCATCGTCCAGCGGGCATCATCAGCGCTGCGCCATCTTGGCACTCACCACGATCATTTGCGCCAGGCGCGGATCCGAATTAGCGCGCGGGACATAACTCATCATCATGTCGTCGCCGGAATCGCCACGGTTGAATTCCATGATCACATTGCCGTCGCGCGAGACGAACCGGTCCGGCGATTGCGCGATCAGACGTATCGGGCGTTGTTTGTCGATCACCGCACGGATGCCGTCGCGGGCCGGCTCCACTTTCATGCGCCAACCGTTCGACAAGGCGTAGGCGCCGCTGACGGCGTCCTGCTGGTAGTCCCAGATGCGGAATGCGGGCGGCTGCGCCGTCACCTCGACACGGGTGATCGACGTGTCGTCGTTGATCGGATAATTCCCCGACTGCGCACCGACACTTGGTGCAAGCAGCAGCAGGGATACGGGAAGTAGTAGTGAGAGGGCACGCATGATCGCTCCTTCAGGGACGGGATGTATGGGACACGACACCGTGCCCGGGAGCGCGATGCCTCGCCTTTTTGTGCCGCGTGCCGGCATGCCGGCACATGGCAACATCAGTCTAGGGCAGCGGCCGCCAGTCTCAAGGCGTAAATACAGCGCATCACAAAACAGTCTCGATTTAGCGAATATCAGATCGAAGCGAAATGACACGAATCAAGCTGCGGTGGAGCGCTTCCCGTATCGCGATGCAATGATGTGAAAAGCACTCACGCGGACGCGTCGCCATCTACCACGACACGGTTGCGGCCACCACGCTTTGCCGCATACAAAGCCTTGTCGGCAGCCTCGATCAGTGCGGGAACCTCGCGCAGTCTTTCGCGATCAAAGCTTGCGACACCGATGCTCAACGTGACCATCGGCCAGTGGGCGGACGGCGCATGCGGCAACATCAGTCCAGCCACATGTTCGCGGATCGTGTTCGCGTGCAGCCTGGCCTGTTCGAGCGACGTGTCGGGCAGGATCGCCGCGAATTCCTCGCCACCATAGCGCGCCGCCACGTCGGCCGGGCGCTTCAGCTTCGCGGCCAGCGCCTGTGCCACGGTGGAGAGGCAGGCGTCGCCCTGCTGGTGGCCGAAGTGGTCGTTGTAGGCCTTGAAGGAATCGATGTCGATCAGGAGCAGCGACAACTCACCCTTCGCGCGTTGCGCGCGGCGCAGTTCGCGGTCCAGCGCAACGTCGAAGTAGCGGCGGTTGGCGATGCCGGTCAGGCCGTCGACGTAGGAACGGGCGCGCAGCGATTCGGCATGATCGAGCAGGCGTTTTTCGCGTTCGACGGTGCCGCTGACGTTGCGGATCTCGATCATGCAGTAACGCTGTTCGCCGTCGCGGAACGGCGTGACCGTCACGGCCTGGTCGATGCGTGGGCCGTCGAAACTGCCCGCCTCGCGCAAGGGGAAAGGTGCCCGGTTTTCCGTTGGCGGGATGCTCGTGCTCGCGCCTTCGGTCAGCGCGGCCAGGACGGCCGCTTCGACGCGCGAACCGCGCAGTTCGGGGAAGACGTCGAACAGCGGACGCTCGCGCACGCGCGCGGCGGCCCGGGCGGAACGGGGCACCATCCAGCCGTTCCAGAGCACGATCTTGTGGTCGGCGTCGAGCACGATGATCCCGCTGTTGACGAGATTCAGCACGCGCGTGGACAGGTCGGTGGCGGTATCGGGGTCGGTCGGGATCACGGCACGGTTTAATAGCTGAAAATCAATTAATCATACCGCAATTCAATCGGCGCACGCGTGCCGAATACCCGGCATTTGCTTGCGTCTCCCAACAATTGTTGCCAATTTCCACGGAAGCACTTGGCCACCTGCTGTCGAGCCGCTATAATGCTGCCCGTCGGGTCGTTAGCTCAGTTGGTAGAGCAGCGGACTTTTAATCCGTTGGTCGCTGGTTCGAGCCCAGCACGGCCTACCACGAATTTGCAGGACCAAATGAGGCGTTACGAGTGATCGTGACGCCTTTTTTGTTGGCTGTTCGCATTGATTCGGTAAACCAGTGCCAACTTGTTAACCAAGCTGAACAGCAGCGCACACAACCCGCCCGCCGGTGTCGTCATGCGCGGGGCCTCCAGCCACCTCTGCCACCACGCACGAACCAATGGCGCCCCAGCCAGTCGCGCGCCCTGATGGACGCGACGCCCTTTGCCCGCCGCTTCATTGTCTCGGCAACCAAAAGCTGACGGGTCTGCCCGTCAACACGATGCAGAACTGATGCGAATTCACAACATCCGATCAACGTAGTGAGCGATGGAAACTTCCTTAAAGCAACCATTCCCTCTTATTCTTGAGCTGTACTAAGACGTATGTACACGCTGGTAAATCTTATTGCTGATATTGACAATTATTGTAATTGCGATCGATCAAGCCGGCTTGCATCATAAATATTAACGATGTTTGTAATTCATTAAAAACAACAAGGTTTGAGGTTTGCAAGGCCAGGCTTACGCAGGTTCCTGACACTCCGCTACCAGTCGAATACATCCCATCAAGCATCCGTACCGGCGCGCGTTCCCGCGTGGCGCGCCGACGCACAACTGTGCCTCGGCACAGCCCATGCGGGACCCACGAGCAACGAGTTAACACAACAGAAAGCAGAAAGGAACACCACCATGAGGAGACAGGCGATGAAATTCCAGGTTTCAGCGATTGCGCTTGGCTGCGCCGCGCTGATCAGCGGTTGCGGCGGCGGCGGCGGCGGCTCGAACGACGGCGGAACGGCGCAATCCATTACGTTCAACTTCCCCGGCGGACCGCTGTTGGCTCTTCCACCCGACGTCGCGACCACCAAGCTGGTGGCGTTAGCAAGCGGCGGCGGTGCCGTTACTTTCACGTCCGAGACGCCGACCACGTGCACCGTCAGCGGTGACACGCTGTCGCTGATCAAGGGGGGCGAATGCAACGTGACGGCCCACCAGGCCGGCGGCAACGGCTTTGCCGCCGCGTCGCAAAGCCAGCTGTTCGTCATCCCCAAACAGCCGCAGTCGATCATCCAGTTCCGCAACCCCGGGTCGCAGCCGCTCGATACGAACACAGTTACATTGTCCGCCGGCACCACCTCTGGTGTCCCGGTCACTTTTACGAGCAAGACGCCAAGCGTGTGTTCGGTCAGCGGGACCACGCTGACCAAGCTCGCCAACGGGATGTGCACCGTCAACGCCACGTCGGAGGGTGACTACTACGCGAAAGTGTCGATGGATCGGAACATTCCGATCGGCACCGAGAAGGCGGCCGCACTGAATTTCCTGACCGGATACAAGGACGGCGACACCACCAAGGAAGGCGCCCTCATTGGACACCTGGGTGGTAACCAATGGTGGTGCCCCCCCGATGCATGCACGCACGACGCTTCCAGTGACGGTACCTCCTTTACCTTTACCGCGACCTGGAATAGTGTTCCGCAACCGGGGTCCTGGAATTACAACTCGGCAACATTCTGGATTAACACGGTCGGCTTTGCTGACGCAAGTTTCGATACGAACAGCCCTTATCGAAGCGTCTTGTTGCCCAGCAACTTCGACAAGAACGGCAGCGCGTCCGTCGGCCTGCATATCGACGCCCAGGCGGCGCTGAAATTCAATCTCGGGGAAAACCCGGAATGGTACGGCTCGACCAACAATTCATTCGATGTTGAACTGGTCCTTGGCCACTTCAACCTCAAGAACGGCACGGATGCATGCAGCGTGACCCTGAAGGCCACTGTGAAGCCGACCGCCGCCAGCGCGGACTACAGCGTCGGACTCAAGGACCAGTTCGCGATTAGCGAAACGTGCGGTCTGACCGGGCTGGACCTCTGGAATGAACTGCAGGACCACACAATCACGCAGATCAAGTTCTCCGCAGTACAGCCGAACGCTGACGTGGCCGACAGTTCGTCGAAGTACACCACCCAGTTCAAGCTGACCGGGCCGATCTTCTTCCAGTAACGACGGATCGCTAATCAAAGCCACTGCCTGGCGGTGGCAAGCAGGGCATAAACAAGAGGATATAGATAATGACAAGGATTGAGACGAAGATCGTGCGCAAGCCGATCAAGATGACCGCGCTGTCGTTCGCGGTGGCGCAGGCGGCGCTGGTCTGGGGCGGCGCAGCGCATGCGCAAACGGCACCGGCCGGCGACCCGGCGGCAACGACCGTGGTCGTGACCGGCCAGCGCGCGGCCTTGCAGTCGGCCACGAAGCTCAAGCAGTACGCCGACGAGGTCATCGACGCCGTCGTCGCGGAAGAAGCCGGCAAGCTGCCGGACAGGTCGATCACCGAAGTGCTGCAGCGCGTCGCGGGCGTCACCATCGACCGCAACAACCGCGGCGACCCGGAACACTTCAACGTCGAAGGTTCGGGCATCTCGGTGCGCGGCCTGACCTGGGGTTCGTCCACGCTGAACGGCCGCGAATCGTTCTCGGCCGGCTATCCGGGACGCGAACTGAGCTGGGGTGACGTGCCGCCGGAACTGATGTCTGCGGTGGTCGTGCACAAGAATCCGCCTGCAGAACTGATCGAAGGCGGCGTCAGCGGCCAGGTCGACCTGCGCACCGCGCTGCCGTTCGACTACAAGGGCAGCAAGGTCGCCCTGTCGGTCAACGGCAACTACAACGCACTGGGCAGCAAGAAATCGCCGGGCCTCTCGGGCCTGGTGTCGAACCGCTGGAAGACCCGCACCGGGGAATGGGGCGCGCTGCTCGACCTGTCGGCCAACCAAACCAACAGCCACAACGATTCGCTCCAGATGGATGCGTATTATCCGCGCACCGACATCGTCAACGGCAAGACTGTATGGGTGCCGAAGTCTGCGGAATTCCGTACCAACCAGGGCAAGAACGACCGCGCCGGCATCTATGGCGCGCTGCAGTGGAAGAGCAACGACAAGAGCGTGGAATCCGCTCTGACGTACTTCCATTCGGGCTACAGGGGAAGTAGCAATGAATATGCCACGTTCTCGGGTGTCGGCGGCAGCCCGGAGTCGCCCTACAATATCAAGGTGCTGAATCCCGTGTTCGACGAGCACGGTGTCCTGCAGAAAGGCACCCTGACCATGCCAGCCGGCGGCCTGGGAGCGAACCAGTTCGCAGCGGGGGGCCTGGCCTTCAACTCGGGCACCTCGGGCGGTGAATCGCGCTCGCAGACGCGCGAAATCGCCTGGAACTTCAAGTGGAACATCAATGACCGCTGGTCGTACCAGAACGACCTGCAATGGGTACATGCAACGGACAGCTCGAATGGTTACTCCATGATCATGAGCACGTTCATACCCCGCGTCAACGTCGACATGTCGGGCGGCCTGCCGAATTACACCTACGACGACGCCACGCGCGCCTTCCTGGGCGACAGGAAAAATTACTACCTGTACAACATCATGCCGTCGCTGGGCAAGGCCGACGGCGACTTGTATACCTGGAAGGGGGATGTACGCTACCACTTCGACCATCCGGTGCTGCGCGACCTGCGCTTCGGCGCCCGTGTGACCCAGCGCACGGCTAACCACTCCAACAACTACGGTTGGAAGAGCATGTCCGAGCCGTGGGCCGTCCTCCCGACGGACACGCCGGGCCAACTGCCCTCTGCCGCACAATTGGCGAACTCGAGCAATTGGCAACCCCGCGTCAACATGGGTTACTTCAGCGATCCGCGCTATGCGAACCTGGTGCCGACCACGGTCCGCGGCTTCTCGAACTTCTTCAACGGCAAGGTTCCGGCAGTGCCGAGCATGGTGGCGCCGACCGATGCTTTCGCCTCCAATTATCCGGCGTCCTATGCCCAGACAATGACGATCCTCAAGCTGTTGTGCGAGGACGGGCACACGGCCAGGGGCACGACCGGCGACTGCTCGACCGCCGATGGCGGCTGGAAACCGCTGGACTTCAGCGACCCGTCCCATGTCAGCGGCCAGAAGGAACGCACGCAGGCCGTCTATGGACAACTGCGCTTCGGCTTCGACGAATTGCGCTTCCCCGTCGAAGGCAACCTCGGCGTGCGCGTGGTCCGTACGAATTCCAATTCGCACGGCTTCATGATCTTCAATCCGACCTATTCCGCCACGACGCCACCGTCGGTCCCGCAATTCGGCACGGTCAACGCACCGATCCAGGTGACGAATACGTACACCGACGTGCTGCCGAGCCTCAACCTGAAGGCCGACCTGACGGACAAGGTGCAGACCCGCGTCGCGTTCGCCAAATCGATGTACCGCCCGAGCTTTGGCGATCTGAGCGAGTACGTCAACCTGAGCCAGGCAGTCACGACGGTTAGCAACGCCCAGGGGGTCTCCCAGGTTCAGAGCATTGGCTACACGGGTAGCGACACCGGCAACGGCAAGCTCAAGCCGATCAAAGCCAACAGCTTCGACTGGACGCTCGAGTGGTATCCGGGTAACGGTTCGTCGCTGACGCTGGCGCTGTTCCGCAAGAACGTCAGCGACATCATTTTGCAGACGGGCTATCTGACGCCGGTGAAGGACCTGGCGGGCAACCCGCAGAACTTCCTGGTCACGGGCCCGGACAACGTCGCCAAGGGTTCGGTGACGGGTGCGGAACTGGCCGGCCAGACGTACTTCAACAACGTGCCGGGCCTGGACCGTATCCTGCCGGACTGGGCCAAGGGCTTCGGCATCTCGGCGAACTACACGTACATCGACAGCAAGCAGGAGCTGTACCACCCGTTCAGCCAGAAGTATTGCCCGGCCAACGGCTCGTTCAACAACGCCGGGGTCAGCATCTACGGCTGCGACACCAACGGCCTGCCGTTCACGTCGATGCCGCTGCAATACCTGTCGAAGAACGCGTTCAACGTGATGTTCCTGTATGACCGCGGTCCGCTGTCGGCACGCCTGGCCTACAGCTGGCGCAGCCGCTTCCTGCAGGGCGTGGGCACGAACGGCACCGGTGGTCCGGATGGCACCAGTGCCGATCCGGCTCGCAAGGATGCGAACGGCAACGAACCGCGTGACGTTTCCTGGGGCCTGCCGACCTGGCAGGAAGCCACCGGCTTCCTGGACTTCGGTGTGGACTACAAGTTCAACGATCATATCTCGGGCAGCTTCGCCGCGAGCAACCTGACGGACGTCGTCGTCCGCCAGACGCAGCAACAGGCGCCCGGCGCTCTGGGCCGCGCCTGGTTCGAACCGGGCCGCAGCTACCGTATCGCCTTGCGTTACACGTACTGATGCATGGCAGGGCGGCTCCGCGCGGAGCCGCCTTCGCAAGCATCCGAAGCGTCGCGAGTCATCGCGACGCTTTTTTTTCGCCCGGACATTCGTTTCATCCGACAATTAATTGGTCCTAGTCAACAGAAGCCT
>NZ_JBFUDR010000247.1:0-9584 GCF_056404615.1 Massilia sp. P2_C2
CTGCTGGACATAGTTCCACACGAGATCGTTGGGACGCAGCGCCGAGAACGTCGTCGCCAGGTCGCGACCCGGCATCAGGCCGCCGCGCGCCAGTTGCTGCTCGCGCAGCCGGACCTGGGTCTCGTCCACGAAGACGTCCAGCACACCGGTGTCGGAAAAATCGAGCAGCGTGGTGAACAGGCTCAGGCTGGCAGCCGGCTTCTGGCCACGCGCGGCCAGCACGGCCAGCGCGGTGGCGGCGATCGTGCCACCCACGCAGAAACCGAATACGTTCACTTTGTCCTGGCCCGTGATCGCACGCGTCACGTCCAGCGCGCGGATCGCGCCCTGTTCGACGTAATCATCCCACGTCGTGCCGGCCAGGCCCTGGTCGGGGTTGCGCCACGACAGCATGAACACCGTGTTGCCCTGCTCCACCAGGTAGCGGACGAGGGAATTCTCCGGTTGCAGGTCGAGGATGTAATACTTGTTGATGCACGGCGGCACCATCAACAGCGGCACCTCGTGCACGTTCGGCGTCGTCGGCGTGTACTGGATCAGCTGGAACAAGTGATTCTCGAACACGACCGTACCCGGGGTGATGCCGACGTTGCGGCCCACTTCGAACGCGGACTCGTCCGACTGCGAGATGCGGCCCTTCTGCATGTCGGCGAGCATGTTCTGCAAGCCCTTCGTGAAACTCTCGCCCTTGGTCTCGATCATCTTTTGCTGGGCTTCCGGATTCGTCGCGAGGAAGTTGGCTGGCGACATTGCATCGACGATCTGCTGCACGGCGAACTTGATCTTCTGCTTGTCGCGCGCCGGCGCCTCGACGGCATCGGCCAGTGCCAGCAGGAATTCGGAATTCAGCAGATAGGAGGCAACGCTGTACGCTGACATCGGATTCGCGGTCCACTCCGGCGCCGAAAAGCGGCGATCGTGGAACGACGGCAGTTTGCCGGTCACGAAGTCCTGCCACAGCTTGCCTGCCTTTTGCACATAATCGTCGCGCAGCCCTTCCAGCTTTGCCGGCGTCAGGCGGGCTCCCATATCGCCCAGCATCTTCGCCACCGGCGCGAAGGCCGCCGTGCCATCGGCCCCGTCGGGAAGTTTCATCCAGGACTGCCAGGCGGAAGGATCGGTGGATTGCGCGAAGGGCGCCATCCAGGGAGCGGCAAGCATCTGCGGGGTAGCATCAGGCGTATTCATAGTGCGTCCATTGTGTAGAATCGGTTTTATCGACAGCAACCGGAGCATCGCATGTGGATCGTGGCCATAGGATGGATGTACGTCGTAACCCTGATGGCGGCGACGGAGTCGACTGTGGTTGGCGGCATTATGACTTTTTTCGGCTACGGTGTGTTGCCAATATTACTCGTTTTTTACCTGACGGGATCGCGGCGTCGTCGCGAACGCACACAACGGGCCGCCTTGCGGGCGGCGGACGGCACGGTCATCGTGCCGGAGGCCGGGGTCGTCCCGGGCGCGGAGGACGCCGCCGGCGGGAATGCGGCGGCACATGGCTGCGATATTGGCGCCGGCACTGAGGCGGCTGCGCGGGACATAGACCGTCCGCGCATTTAACCAGACATGTAGGGTGGACGGGAGACCCGTCCACCCTACCGCCTATTTAAGCCAGATGAGGCTGGCCTGGCGGCCAGTGACGCCGTCGCGCCGGTAGGAATAAAACCAGTCGGCCTCGGTCGCCGTGCAGCGCCCTCCTCCGTGCACGCGCGTGACGCCCGCGCGGGCCAGCGTGCGGCGCGCTAACAGATAAATATCCGCGAGGTATTTACCCGGCCGATCGGGGTACGCACGGAACGCATCGGCCACCTGCCCCGGCAAGGCTGCCTCGAATGCGGCCTTCACGTCCGGGCCGACCTCGAACGCGTCCGGGCCGATCGCGGGACCGAGCCAGGCTGTGATTTCGCCAGCCCCGGCCGCGCGCATGGCGGCGATCGTCTGCTCCAGCACGCCGCCGGCCAGACCGCGCCAACCCGCGTGCGCCGCACCGGCCACCTTGCCGCCGAGGTCCGCGAACAGCACAGGCAGGCAATCGGCCGTCAGGATGGCGCAGACGACACCCGGCACCGTCGCGATGCTCGCATCGCCCGTGCGCACCGGACCAGCCGGCTGGACGGAGGCTGCGTCGACGACGTCGGCCCCGTGCACCTGCGCGATCCACGCAGGCCGGCCCGGCAGCCACTCCTGCAGGCGCGCGCGGTTGGCTTGCACGGCATCCGGGTCGTCGGCCACGTGCAGTCCGAGGTTCAGGCCACCGCCACCCTGCCCATCGCCGTACGGGCCCGTGCTGACGCCGCCGCGCCGTGTCGTGGCCAGGGCACCGAACGCGTCAGGCAGATCGGGCCACTGGTCTTGCACGGCCGGATGGATCAGGTCGCCATCAGACAGGGACATCGGGGACGTCAGGGACATCAGATCGCTTCCGGTTCTTCGATTCCGGCCTGTTCCAGAAGTTCCGCGAAATCGTCGGCCAGCGGCACGATCCATTCGACGTGTTCGCCGGTGGCCGGGTGCGTGAGGCCCAGGCGGCGGGCCTGGAGTGCCTGGCGGTGGAAGAACGAACGCAGGTGCTGCTTGCCGTACACGGTGTCGCCGACGAGGCTGTAGCCGAGCGACTGCATGTGCACGCGGATCTGGTGCGTGCGCCCCGTCTCCAGGCGGCATTGCACGAGGCTGACGGGACGGCGGTCCAGTTCGCCCGTCTCGAGCAGCTCGTAGTGCGTGATCGCGGGCTTGGYCAGCGGGCTGCTCGAGACGGCCATCTTGACGCGGTCCTTCGGGTCGCGGCTGATGGCCGAGTCGATCGTGCCGTACGGGCGCGGCGTGCCCCATACGAGGGCCAGGTATTCGCGCTTGACGGTGCGCGCCTGCAGCTGGCGCACGAGGTCGGTCTGCGCTTCCAGCGTCTTGCCGACGACCATCAGCCCGCTCGTGTCCTTGTCGAGGCGGTGCACGATGCCCGCGCGCGGCACGGACACCAGTTGCGGGCAGTGATGCAGCAGGCCGTTCAGCAAGGTGCCGGACCAGTTGCCCGAACCCGGATGCACGACGAGGCCGGCCGGCTTGTTGATGACGATGATGGCGTCGTCCTCGTGGACGATGTCGAGTGCCATCGCTTCCGGCGTATAGGCCGTGTCCTCGGGCGCCGGCTGCGGCACGACGGTGACCGTCTCGTCGCCGTATGCGGTGCTCTTGCCCTTGGCGGGCTTGCCGTCGACCGTGATATGGCCTTCGTCGAACCATTGCTGCAGGCGGCTGCGCGAGAATTGCGGCACCAATCCGGCGACGACCTTGTCCAACCGCTGTCCGCAGTGTTCGGGCCCCAATTCCAGGGTGATGGGGGAATAATCAGGACCAGCGGTGCCGGCATCGAGCTCGGCGTCGAGGTCCTCATCCAGGTCGGGGTCGAAAAGGTTTTCCGCCGAATTCGGCGCAGCAGTTAATATCACATCAGTCCCATCGGCTATAATCAGCCGTTCGTTGAATCTCGGTAAAACTTTCTTGCAATAGAGCTTATGCAAAAAAAATTGTCTGTATTAGTCGTGACTAGCGTTCTGCTAAGTTTGTCAGCTTGCGGTTTGTTGCCGGAAAGATCCGACGAGAACAAGAACGTGTCAGCATCGAAATTATACGCTGACGCGCAAGAGGAAATGGCTGGGGGCCACTACGAAGCCGCGATCAAGCTGTTCGAGCGCCTCGAATCCAACTATCCGTTCGGTACGTACGCCGCCCAGGCGCAGATGGAAATCGCCTACGCCCACTACAAGGCGCAGGACCAGGCCGAGGCACTGGCCGCCGTCGAACGCTTCATCAAGCTGCACCCGAACCACCCGCAGGTCGACTACATGTACTACCTGCGCGGCCTGATCAACTTCAACGACCAGATCGGTTTCCTCAGCTTCATCTACTCCCAGGATCCGACCGAGCGCGATCCGAAGGCGACGCGCGAGGCATTTGCCGCGTTCAAGGAACTGGTCGACAAATTCCCGAACAGTAAATACGCGCCGGACTCGATCGCCCGCATGAACTACCTGATCAATGCGATGGCGCAGTACGAAGTGCACGTGGCGAATTACTACTATCGCCGCGGCGCCTACCTGGCCGCACTGAACCGTGCGCAAAGCGCGGTGGCGCAGTTCAGCCAGGCGACGGCACGCGAGGAAGCGCTGTTCATCATGATCCGCTGCTACGACAAGCTGGGCATGTTCGACCTGCGCGACGACACCCAGCGCCTCTTCACGAAGAACTATCCGAACAGCCGCTTCATGGGTGGCGGCTCGGGCGATGCCGCGTGGTGGAAGTTCTGGGCCAAGGCGGGCCCGAAACCGGCGCCGAAGGATGCCGTGCAGTAAACACGACAACGCCCGCACGATGCGGGCGTTTTGTTTGATGCGTCAGCCTTCCACGCGGCGCCGGAACACCCACTCCCTGTCCGTGGACACGGCGTCGTCGAACGCGTAGCCGTCGACGTCGAACGCCTTCAGTCTCTCCACGTCCGTGATCGCCTGCTCGGCCGCATAACGCGCCATCATGCCGCGCGCCCGCTTGGCGAAGAACGAGATGATCTTGTATTTGCCGTTCTTCCAGTCCTCGAACACGGGCGTGATCACGGGCACGTCCAGCAGCTTCGGCTTGACGGACCTGAAGTACTCTTCCGACGCCAGATTGACGAGCACGTCGGCACCCGCGTCCTTCACGTCCGCATTCAACGCTGCCGTCACCTTCTCGCCCCAGAAGGCGTACAAATCCTTGCCGCGCGGGTTCGCGAGACGGGTGCCCATCTCCAGGCGGTACGGATGCATGGCGTCCAGCGGCCGCAGCACGCCATACAGGCCGGACAGGATGCGCACATGGTCGCGCACCCAGGCGAGCGCCACGGCGTCGAGCGTGCGCGCGGCGAGGCCCGTGTAGACGTCGCCGTCGAAGGACATGATGGCCTGGCGCGCGTCGGCATGGTCCGGGTGCCAGTCGGCATAACGGGTCACGTTCAGCACGGACAGTTGATCCGAGATATCCATCAATGCGCCGATCTCGGCCGGCGACTTCGGCTTGAGTACCTTGATGAGTTCGGCGGCGTCGTCGATGAAGCGCGGCGTCGTGCGCGCGCGGGTGGTGGGTGGGGAATCGAGGTCGAGGGATTTGGCGGGAGAAAGAACGATCAGCATGGTGGGAACACGTACAGCGGGTAAAATTGCCGACATGATACCTGCTTCAGCAAAAACCATCGTCATCGACACCAATGTCTGCCTCGACCTGTTCGTCTTCCGCGACCCGCGCTGGGCGCCGCTGCTCGCCGCGCTGGAGTCCGGCCGCGTGCGTGCCGTCACCCGCGCCGACTGCCGCGACGAATACCTGATCGTGCTGCATTACTCGCATTTGCCCCTCGACGACGCGACGCGGCCGCAGGCGGCGGCGGCATTCGACGCCCTGATCGACGTCGTTGCACCGACGTCGCGTGCGCTGCGCCTGCCCGTCTGCACCGACCGCGA
This sequence comes from Massilia sp. P2_C2, assembly GCF_056404615.1. Classification (NCBI taxonomy): domain Bacteria; kingdom Pseudomonadati; phylum Pseudomonadota; class Betaproteobacteria; order Burkholderiales; family Oxalobacteraceae; genus Massilia; species Massilia sp. P2_C2. The sequence continues at coordinate 5,493 of NZ_JBFUDR010000247.1, forward strand.
CGACCAGAAATTCCTCGAGATCGCGCGCGATGCCGATGCCGGCATCCTCGTCACGAAGGACAAGGCCCTGCTCAAGCTGGCCCGCCGGGCCGCGCGCGAGAATCTGTTCCGCATCATGACGCCCGAGGCCTGGGTCAAGACCGAGGCGCCGGCCACGGTAGAATGACCCGACCCTTATCCGATCCGTCCGCACCATGTCCACACCTGTCCTGCAATCGCGCCTGCCGGCCGTCGGCACCACCGTGTTCACCCTGATGTCCGCGCTCGCCAGCGAGCACGGCGCCGTCAACCTGGGCCAGGGCTTTCCCGATTTTTCCTGCGACCCGCGCCTGCTGGACGCCGTCGACGCCGCCATGCGCGCCGGCCACAACCAGTACGCGCCGATGACCGGCCTGGCGCCGCTGCGCGAGGCCATCGCCGCCAAGGTGGCCGCGCTGTACGGCCACGCCTACGATGCGCAGGCCGAGATCACGGTCACCGCCGGCGCCACGCAAGGCATCATCACGGCGATCCTGTGCGCCGTGCATCCGGGCGACGAAGTGATCGTCATCGAACCCTGCTACGACAGCTACCAGCCCTCCATCGTCATGGCCGGCGGCGTGCCCGTGCCCGTCGCCATGCGTGTCGATACCGAAGGCTACAGCGTGCCCTGGGATGCGGTCGCAGCAGCCGTCACGGCGCGCACCCGCATGATCGTCGTGAACACGCCCCACAACCCGACGGGCACGATCCTGCGCCAGGCCGACCTCGACGCGCTGGCCGGCATCGTCGCCGGCACGGACATCCTCGTGCTGTCCGACGAGGTGTACGAGCACATGGTCTACGACGGCCAGCCGCATGCGTCCGTGAGCCGCCATCCCGTGCTGGCGGAGCGCGCGTTCGTGGTGTCGAGCTTCGGCAAGACCTACCACGTGACGGGCTGGAAGGTCGGCTATGTCGCGGCGCCGGCCCCGTTGATGGCGGAATTCCGCAAGGTCCACCAATACAATGTGTTCAGCGTGAACACGCCGATGCAGGCCGGCCTCGCGGACTTCATGCGCGACCCGGCACCGTGGCGCGACCTGCCGGCGTTCTACCAGCGCAAGCGCGACCTGTTCCGGGAGGGGCTGGCGAAGACGCGTTTCAGCCTGTTGCCGGCCGACGGCACGTATTTCCAGTGCGTGCGCTATGACGGGATTTCGGACCTGTCCGAGTCGGCGTTCGCGCAGTGGCTGACGCGCGAGGTCAAGGTGGCGGCGATTCCGGTGTCGGCGTTTTACAGCAAGCCGACGGAGTCCGGGATCGTGCGGTTCTGCTTCGCGAAGAAAGATGAGACGCTGGCGCTCGCACTCGAACGCTTGTCAAAAATCTGACGATGGCCGTAGGGTGGACCGGGGCGCGCAGCCGGCTCGCCGTCCACGCGTTCAACGGGCGCCGAGACGTTCGCGACGCCTTCGATCTCGCGTATCGAGGCGTGGACGGCGGAGCCGCCCACCCTACCATGGTTCGGCTAGTTGAACCGGTCAAAGAAGGCTTTGGACTCCTGCGCCGAAAAACCCGGGTACCAGTGACCGCCAGTCTCGGTGCCGCACCAAAGCACAGGCTTGTCGCTGTCGCAGCCCTGGTACTCTACGCAGCCGTTATTACCCACGGGCCGTGTGGTGGCACTACAGCTATTGCGAGCAAGGAATACATCGCGCGCCTCCTGTCCCGCCGAGTARGGCACCGTATTATCGTCTTTGGCATGAATGAACATGGCCGCCACCTTGTAGGAAGAATTGGCACAGCCGCTCCAGAGCGAACCGGCCATGGGCACGATGGCGCGCACCACGTCGCCCATCTGGCATCCGATGGCATTGGACATCATGCCACCAAAGCTGAAGCCGGTAGCAAAGACACGCTGAGTGTCGGTGCACACGCCCTGCTGTACCTGGCTGATCATGGCGCGCAAGAAGCGAATGTCCCTGTCGCCAGTGTTAGCCCAACCCTTATCCAGGCCCTGTGGGGCAAGAAAGATGGCATTGTCGCCGTACAAATTCTTCAACCCGAAGAAGCCGCTCCAACCGTAGATGTCGGCGGCGCTGCCATCTCGCCAGTGCAGCCCGATGATCACGGGATAGGTCTTGTTGCGGTCGTAGTTGGCCGGCATCTCGATCCAGTAGCTGCGCTGGGTACTGTCGCTGGTGATCGACTGCAGGCCGGTGGCCAGCTTGGCACCGCTGCCGCAGCCCGCGGAACTCGCAACCTGGGGTGTGCCGGGGGTTGACGATGCCGGTGTTGGTGTTGGTGTTGGTGCTGGTGTTGGTGTCAATGCTGATGTTGAAGGGCTCGTCGCTCCTGTGCTTCCTCCGCAAGCCACGAGCGTGATCAGAAGTAACGCGGCGCATGCATGTCTCATATTTTCTCCTCAATGGGCTATCACTTATTCTTTATTCAAGGCAATAAAATCGAGAAAACCGTCCCTGTCCCGCGGAAGCCTCAGCCACAAATGCTCCTAAGTGTAGAAACCGGAAGCGCCGCGCTCGTTAACCAACAGGTAATGTAATCGATTTCATAATAAATACAGGGGCTGACGAAGTCAAGAATGCCTTAAGGAAGTGCTAATCATGAATGACCACAGCAGTCAGAGGTTGCAAACCTCAGGCCCGGCATGACGTGGCAGCGATTCCCGGGTCGGCGCTCTACAGCAAGCCAACGGAGGCGGGAACCGTGCGGTTCTATTTCGCGCTGAAGGATGAGACGCTGGCGCTGGCGCTGGCGCTCGAACGCCTCGCCAACGCTTCACTCACGGAATGTCAACGGCCCAATTGCTGGATCCGCCGCTCCACGAACGCCTGCAATTCCTGCGACAGGCCGCCGCTCGCGCGCGCCTTCTGAAAGGCATCGAGCGCTTCGCCGTTGCGCTTCTCGGCCTGCAGCGACATGCCCAGGCCCATCCACCACACGCCATTGCCCGGCACCGCGCGCACGGCCAGCTGGTATTGTTCGGCGGCCTCGCGGTGGCGCTGCTGCCGTGCCAGTGCGGCGGCGAGGAAGGCTCGGTAGTCGGGATCGTTGCCGGCATACGGGAGCGTGCGCGTCAGCGTGTCGATGCCATTACCGCCGCGCTCGATCTGCAGGCGCGCCAGCAGCATCGCCATCGCGGGTTGGCGCGGGTCCAGCGTGAGACCCAGCTGCAGCTGGCGCATCGCCTCGTCCGGGCGGTTGGCCTCGATCAGCAGGCCTACCAGCGTCTGGCGCGCCGCCTCGTGCGCCGGTTCGTATTTCAGCGCCTGCTCCAGCGCCGCGACGGTGTCCGTCATGCGCCCTTCCTGCAGGCTCGCCAGCGCACGCCGGTACTCGCCTTCCGCGCGCTGGGGGCCCGTCTCCTGGCGCCCCTGCGGCGCGCGCCTGGGCTGCGCCGCGTGTTCGTCCTGCGCGGCCGCGCGCGCGGCGGCCAGCAATGCGGCGGAAGTCTTTTTGGCCGACTTGCCGCGCGTGGCCAGCACCTGCGCCATGGCGCGGCGCGCCTCGCGTGCTTCCTCGCTGTCCGGTTCCATCGGCGCGACGTCCTTCGGGCGCACGGCGGCCGCCTGCGCAAGTCGCTCGGCCTTGCGCTCCTCTGCACGACGCTTGCGCCCGGCCCGGCGTTCGGCGCGCGACATCGGCTTCGGTTCTTCCGCATCCGCCGCCGCTGCGGATGGCTGCGCCACGGAAGGCGCAGGCACCGGATCGGTAACCGTGGCAGCGGCCGGCTCGGTGGCCGATGCGGCCGGCGCAACCGCCGCCTGTACGGGCCCTGTCACGATGGGCGCGGCCTTCACGGCAGGCTTTGCCGCCACGGCTGCGGGCTGCACGACCACGGGCGCCGGTTGCGCACCGCGATGCCACTGCGTCCACCCCACCCAGGCGAGCGTGGTCCCGATAACGGCGCCCCCGGCGGCAGCCGCAATCGCGCGCCGGTTCAGGCGGTACGGCTCGCGCGCGACGGGTTTTACCTGGCCCGGCAACGCCTCGCTCCGGGGCGTGCCGCGCGCGTCGAGGTCCTGCAGCATCTTGTTAATCAGGCTCATTCCGGCTCCCGTCAATGGCTCAGCGCCCACGCCACGCCGGCCGCCACGGCCAGTGCCGCCG
>NZ_JBFUDR010000248.1:0-9512 GCF_056404615.1 Massilia sp. P2_C2
AAAGTGCTCTGACCCCGAATTTTCAACCCACGTATAATCACGCCGCACGCGCACAACGGCCGGGATGGCCATCCTAGGAATATCGTTTCAAATATGCGACACTGCGCCTTTGCCGTCTTTCCATTCGGGACCTGCTGATGAAACTCGTCTCCACCATCGTCGGATGCCTGCTGTTCGTCCTGTTCTTCAGTTTCGCCCTGAAGAATACGCACCAGGTCGACCTGCATTTCTTCCTGAACTACGAGGTGCGCGGTCCGCTGGTGCTGATGCTGCTCGCGTTCTTCGTCGCCGGCGCCTTCCTCGGCATCCTGGCCGTGACGCCGACCGTGTTCCGCCACCGCCGCGAGAGCTCGCAGCACAAGCACACGATCCAGGCGCTGCAGAGCGCGGCCGGTACCGCTGCCGGCGCACCGCAGCCGGATGGCGTCACGACGCGCAGCTGAACGAATCGAAGTCGTACTACATAAGAAAAACATATGGAATTTGAAATCTGGTGGCTGCTTGGCATTCCCGTCTTTTTTGCCCTCGGCTGGATCGCCGCCCGCGTCGACATCAAGCAACTTGTCTCCGAATCGCGCAGTCTGCCGCGCGGCTATTTCAAGGGCCTGAACTTCCTCCTCAACGAGCAGCCGGACAAGGCGATCGATGCCTTCATCGAGATCGTCAAGCTCGACCCGGAAACGGCCGACATGCACTTCGCGCTGGGCAATCTGTTCCGCCGCCGCGGCGAGACCGAGCGCGCCATCCGCGTCCACCAGAACCTGCTGTCGCGGCCCGACCTGCCGATCGAACAACAGGTGCACGCGCAATACGAACTCGGCATGGATTACCTGAAGGCCGGCCTGCTGGACCGCGCCGAAGAGACGTTCAACCTGCTCGTCGACACGCAGTACGGCGTCCAGGCGCGCCGCGCGCTGCTCGAGATCTTCCAGCGCGAAAAGGAATGGCGCCGCGCGATCGCCGCCGCCGAAGGCCTGATGGAATCCGGCGCGGGCGCGTACCACAAGGAAATCGCGCAATTCTATTGCGAACTGGCGCAGGACGCCCTCGTGCACATGCAGTCCGACGAGGCGAAAGCCTTGCTGGAAAAGGCCTTGCAGGCCGACCGCAAGAGCGTGCGCGCGACGATGCTGTACGGCGACGCCCTCGTGGCGGAAGGCGACATCGAGGGCGCGCTGAAGACGTGGCGCCGGGTCGAGCAGCAGAGCGTGCCGCACGCGGCCCTCGTCGCGACCCGTCTGATGGATGGGTACCGCAAGGTCGGCCGGCCGCAGGAAGGCGTCAACCTGCTGCGCTCCTACCTGGAAGAAGCGTCGTCGATTGATCTGATCGAAGTCGTCTTCAAGGCCGTCATTGAACTCAACGGCGTGGACGCTGCCAAACAGCTGGTGGTCGAAGAACTGCGCCGCAATCCGACGCTGCTCGGCCTCGACAAGCTACTGGAAGCGCGCCTGATGGATGCGCCGGCGAACGTCTGGGAAGAACTGTCGATGGTGAAGAACCTGGTGCACGGGTACACGCAGAAACTGGCGCGTTACCAGTGCAGCCATTGCGGTTTCAAGGCGCGCCAGTACTACTGGCAATGCCCGGGGTGCAGCAAGTGGGAGACTTATCCGCCGCGCCGGACCGAAGAACTGAATGTGATGAACTAAGCAAAGAAACCTGACCATGAAGATTACGATTATCGGCACCGGCTACGTCGGCCTCGTGACCGGCGCCTGCCTGGCGGAACTCGGCAACGACGTGTTTTGCCTCGACGTCGACCAACGCAAGATCGACCTGCTGAACAACGGCGGCATCCCCATCCACGAGCCGGGCCTCGAGGAAGTCGTCGCGCGCAACCGCGCGGCCGGCCGCCTGCAGTTCTCGACCGACGTCGCCGCCAGCGTCGCCCACGGCCAGCTGCAATTCATCGCCGTCGGCACCCCGCCGGACGAGGACGGCTCCGCCGACCTCCAGTACGTGCTGGCCGCCGCCCGCAACATCGGCCGTTATATGGATGGCTACAAGGTCATCGTCGACAAGTCGACGGTCCCCGTCGGCACGGCCGACCGCGTCGCCGCGGCGCTGCGTGAGGGGTTGCGTGCGCGCGGCGAGGAAAGCATGGAGTTCGCCGTCGTGTCGAACCCCGAATTCCTCAAGGAAGGTGCCGCCGTCGAGGACTTCATGCGTCCGGACCGCATCGTCATCGGCCACGACGACAGCCCCGCGGGCCAGCGCGCGCGCGACCTCATGAAGCTGCTGTACGCGCCGTTCAACCGCAACCACGAACGCGTGTACTGGATGGACGTGCGCTCGGCCGAGTTCACGAAGTACGCCGCCAACGCGATGCTCGCCACGCGCATCTCGTTCATGAACGAGCTGGCGAACCTGGCCGACCAGGTCGGCGCCGACATCGAGGCCGTCCGCCACGGCATCGGTTCCGATCCGCGCATCGGCCACAGCTTCCTGTACGCGGGCGCCGGCTACGGCGGCTCGTGCTTCCCGAAAGACGTGCAGGCGCTGGAGCGCACGGCGCGCCAGTACGACCAGGAACTGCTGATCCTGCGCGCCGTGGAAGCCGTCAACGACCGCCAGAAGCAGGTGCTGGGCCGCAAGGTCATGCAGCGCTTCGGCGAAGACCTGACGGGCATGAAATTCGCCGTCTGGGGCCTGGCATTCAAGCCGAACACGGACGACATGCGCGAGGCGCCGTCGCGCGTGCTGCTGAAGGAACTGATCGACCGCGGCGCCACCGTCGCCGTGCACGATCCGGTCGCGATGGAAGAAGCCCGCCGCGTGCTGGCGCTCGACCTGAGCGACGCCCAGCTGTCCCGCATCGACTTCAAGAAGACGCCGATGGAAGCGCTGGACGGCGCCGAGGCGCTCGTGATCGTCACCGAATGGAAGGCGTTCCGCAGCCCGGACTTCGAGCAGATCAAGGCGCGCCTGAACCACCCCGTGATCATCGACGGGCGCAACCTGTTCGAGCCGCCGCTGATGACCGGCCTCGGCATCGAGTACCACGGCATCGGCCGCTCGGTCCTCACGGGCAAGTGAGGCGGGCATGAGTACGATCCCGAGCCGGCTGCTCCCCACGGACAGCTACCGCCACACCGAGGCGCCGCAACTGGACGGCGTGCGCCTGCTCGTCGTCGGCGACGTCATGCTGGACCGCTACTGGTTCGGCGACGTTTCGCGCATTTCTCCGGAAGCCCCGGTGCCCGTCGTGCGCATCGAGCGCCGCGAGGAGCGCCTGGGCGGCGCCGCCAACGTCGCACGCAATGCCGCGGCCCTCGGCACGCACTGCGGCCTGCTGGGCGTCGTTGGCGCCGACGAGGCCGGCGACCACGTCGAGCGCATCCTGCGCGAATCGAGCATCCACAGCTACCTGAAGCGCGACGAGGCGATCTCCACCATCATCAAGCTGCGCGTGATCGGACGCCAGCAGCAGATGGTGCGCATCGACTTCGAGGACGCGCCCACGGAAACCATCCTGCGCGACAAGCTCACGCAATTCAAGGCGCTGCTGCCGGACTACGACGTGATCGTCCTGTCGGACTACAACAAGGGCAGCCTCGTCAACGTGGCCGAGATGATCCGCGCCGCGCGCGCTGCCGGCAAGATCGTCATGGTCGACCCGAAAGGCGACGATTTCACGCCGTACGCGGGCGCGACGATGCTCACGCCGAACAAGTCCGAACTGAAGCGCATCGTGGGTAGCTGGAAGACGGAAGAGCAGCTGACCGAAAAGGCCCAGCGCCTGCGCGAGGAACTGGGCCTGGAAGCGCTGCTGCTGACCCGTTCGGAAGAGGGCATGAGCCTGTACACGGCGACGGAAGTCCTGCACGTGCACGCGGACGCGCGCGAGGTGTTCGACGTCTCGGGCGCCGGCGACACGGTCATCGCCACGATGGCCGCGATGCTGGGGGCAGGCGCACCGCTGCCGGAAGCGCTGGCAACGGCCAACCGGGCCGGCGGCATCGTCGTCGGCAAGCTCGGCACGGCGACCGTCACCCGCGACGAGTTGTTTGCGCAGCGCCGCAAGGACGACAGCCACGCATAACCGGGTTCACATAGCCGTAGGGTGGGCATTTGAGGCCGGGGGGGATTGATGCCGGGGGCATCAATCCAATGAAACGTGCCCACGCGTAACGCCAACAAACCGCAAACGTCACGCGTGGGCACAGGGGTGCCCACCCTACTGCGGTAACTCAAATCCACCCGTCAACCTATCCGTATCAGCATCCGTTAATACAGCAGGCAGCCACCCGGCCGCCACCCACGATAACGGAGAAACGAGATGATCAAGAAGCTGATGCTTGCAGTCGCCACGCTGGTGGCGTCGATGGGCTTTGCGTTCGCCCAGGTGGACGTCAACAAGGCCGATGCCGCCGCGCTGGATTCGGTCAAGGGCGTTGGTCCGGCCATGTCGAAGGCAATCATCGATGAGCGTACCAAGGGCGGCGCGTTCAAGGACTGGAGCGATTTCCAGAAACGCGTGAAGGGTGTGCAGCAGAAGCGTGCCGCCCAGCTGTCGAAGGCGGGCCTGCAGGTCAACGGTCAGTCGATGGAAGGCGCGCCGATGGCGGCGTCCACGACGGCCAAGGCCGACGCAGCCGCCGGCAAGGCCGAGAAGGCAGCCAAGCCCGCCAAGGCCAACGCCAAGCCGGCAGATACCAAGGCCAAGCCCGAAGCCGCCGCCAAGTCGGCCACCTGAGCGGCCACCTGAGCGGCCACCTGAGCCGCTGGCGCAACCCGCACCGCATAACCCCGCCGCATGCGGGGTTTTTTCTTTGCTGGCGCAAGCCAATCCAGCCGCCGGCACCGGCCCTGACCCATACGCGACGCTCCAACTCGGATTAGAATGGCGCTTTCGCGTTCGCAAAAGAGTAGGCAATGGCATACAAGACCATCGAAGATACGATCGGTAATACCCCGCTGGTGCAGCTGGTGCGCATCCCCGGGCCGGAAGCGGCGGCCCGCAACAACATTATCCTCGGCAAGCTCGAAGGGAATAACCCGGCCGGGTCCGTGAAGGACCGCGCGGCGATGTCGATGCTGCGCGGGGCGGAAGCGCGCGGCCAGATCAAACCCGGCGACACCCTGATTGAAGCGACGAGCGGCAACACGGGCATCGCGCTGTCGATGGCGGCGGCGATCCGCGGCTACAAGATGCTGTTGATCATGCCCGACAACCTGTCGGTGGAGCGCCGCCAGAGCATGGCCGCGTACGGCGCCCAGATCATCCTGACGCCCAAGACCGGCGGCATGGAATACGCGCGCGACCTGGCCGAGCAGATGCAAAAGGATGGCAAGGGCATCATCCTCGACCAGTTCGGCAACGAGGACAATCCGCGTGCCCACTACGAGACGACGGGTCCGGAAATCTGGCGCGACACCGATGGCCGCGTCACCCACTTCGTCAGTGCGATGGGCACGACCGGTACCATCATGGGCGTGTCGCGCTACCTGAAGGAACAGAACGAGGCGATCCGCATCATCGGCGCCCAGCCGGAGGAAGGATCGTCGATCCCCGGCATCCGCAAATGGCCGGAAGCCTATCTGCCGAGGATCTTCGATAAATCGCGCGTCGACCAGGTCGAAAACGTGACGCAGGCCGCCGCGGAACAGATGGCACGCCGTCTGGCGGCCGAAGAGGGTATTTTCTGCGGTATCTCCGCGGCCGGCGCCTGCGAAATCGCATTGCGCATTTCGCGGACGGTCGAGAACGCAACGATCGTATTCATCGTCTGCGACCGCGGTGATCGCTATTTGTCGACGGGTGTGTTTCCCGCCTGACGAGTTCAATGCCCGGCGCGGAATTCCAGGCGCTGGGTCTTCCCATCCCGTCTATGCGGGGAAAAAATCATTCCTGCTCCGGTGTTCCGGAGGAAGGTAGCCAGCAGGATGCGCGGGGACGGTGCGGCGGCAGCTAGCCGCCGTCCGGTCCGGTTCGCACGATTATTGCTCGACGCCGGCGCCGCCTGCGTTGTTGTCCTTGTCTTTCGGCTTGAACTGCTTGTCGCTGATGCGGAACTTGGCGCGGCGGTCGCCCATCAGGTAGCGCAGGTCACGGATCGACAGGTCGCTGACTTCGTGCATGCGGATCAGCAGCGAAGCGCCGACCGGCAGGCGGTGGTGGCGGATCTTCGAGATCACCGGCGGCGCGACTTCCAGCGCGCGCGACAGGGCTGCGTCGTTCTTCAGGCGCAGGTTCTCGATCAGGGTGTCGAGCAGGCGGTTCGGGTTGTACTGAAGCAGTTCGTCGTTTTCCGAATCGCTGTTCATATCAATGCCGACTTGGTTGGTCATGATGTCACTATTCCTATGAGGGTTTGTCAGAGCTCGCGGCCGAAATTCCACGTCCTTGAAGACTTAAGGATATGAAAGTTTCTACTAAATTATACAACTAATTTCAAATTTAGTACTTAAGAGCAATAAAGATCAGTGGCTTTCGTTAAGGCCGTTGTCTCGTCGCAACAATAGCCGTAATGCAATTCTCTCACAAACTCACTGAGAAGATAATTGTTTTTTATTTAAACTTAAGTGTAGAGCAATTATCGATGCGCCGCCGCACGTTTCGGAATTGAGTGGCGGAATGACAACTTGGGAGGGGGTATGGGGGACGATTCTCTGTTTCTTCAGAGAACTGATCAACGGAAACGCAGATACTCCCCGGGGGTAAAGGTTGTCATGCCGGCGTGAAGTTGGCCATTTATATGACAATCCCGTTACAAACTGATACAAAGTTCTTGATCGGGAAACACTAGATCCCGCGCGCCAACCGGACGGCTCGACCGAGCTCGACTACCGACATGGCATAAAAATAACTGCGATTGTATTTGGTGATAGCAAAAAAATTAGCATTTGCCACCCAATACTCCGTCGGGTCGGCCCCGTTTTGCAGGTCGACGAGACCATACAGCCGGCCCTCCGGCAGCGCGGTGCGGGTGGCGACGCCGGCGCTGTCCAGCTCCTGTGGACCATAGCGGGCTTCCAGGCCGCCCAGCAGCGGCTGCCAGGCCTGGCTGGGCGCTACATCGGCCGGGAAGACTGCCGGACCCGTGTTGTTGCGGTCCCAGCCGTGCTGGACGAGGAAGTTCGCCACGCTGCCGATCGCATCCGACGCGGAGCCCCGCAGGTCGACGATACCGTCGCCGTCGAAATCCACGCCATACTTCAGGATATTGCCCGGCATGAATTGCGGCATGCCGACGGCGCCCGCGAATGAACCCAGCAGCGAGAACGGGTCGATATTCTCCTTGCGCGCCAGCAGCAGGGTGTTTTCCAGCTCGCCACGGAAGAAGGCCATCCGATCTGCGCGGTTGGGGGCTTCCGGATAGGCGAACGCGAGGGTGGTCAGCACGTCGACGATGCGGAAGCGCCCGGTGTCGCGTCCGTAGATCGTTTCCACGCCCAGGATGCCGACGATGATTTCGGCCGGTACGCCATACGTCGCCTGCGCACGCGCGAGGGTGTCCGCATTGTCGTCCCAGAAGCGTACGCCGGCATTGATGCGGATCGGCTCGATGAACCGGTCGCTGTATGCGCGCCAGTTCTTCGGCTTGCCCGGCGGCGCCGGCTTGACCAGCTGGACGGCGGAATCGATGAAGCGCGCGCGCTGGATGACATCGTCGATCTGCGCGCGATCAAAACCGGCGCGGGCGACCATGTCGTCCTCGAAGTCGCGCACGGCTTGCCATTCGCCGAAATTGATCGCCTCGCCGTCGAAGTCGATGGCGGGACGGGCAGGCGCTGCCGGTCGCGTCGCCTTGGCGGTCCTGGCCTTGGTCTTGGCGGTATGGGAGGGAGCGGAATGCGAGGATGCGGCGCAGGCATCCGCCGCCGCCCCGGCGCCGACGGCCAGGGCTAGCAGCAATGGAACGAAGGATTTCATCGAACTCGGGACAGCAAATCTCTCAGGGTGGGAACGACGTTGGTGCCGGAGGTACCCGGACCGTAGCGATAAGCACTGTAGCGGCGCAGGAATTCCAGCGCGGCCGCGCCAGGCTCGGGGGCCAGGCCGGCCGTCGCGATACGCTGCGCATAGGCGGTCGGACCCTCGTCCGGCGCACGCGGCAGGCCGAGCTGGCCGAGGCGCTGGCACAGGGCCGAGTATAGCGCATCGACAGGGTCCACTTTCTGCCTCTGCGAGAATTTTCTCACCAGAAACAACAGCAGGCAGAGCATGGCGATGAGTGCCAGGCTTTGCCAATGGGACAAGCCTTCCCGCAGACGGTCGACGAAGCGCTGCTGGCGCTGCGGCGTATAGTTCAGCACCCACTGGTTCCAGCCGTTGTTGACGGCGCCGATCGCGTAACGCACGCGGCCGAGCAGCGAATCCGGATCCGGTTGCAGCAGCCGGCCCAGGCCTTCGAGGCCGAACGGCGCCGGCGGCGGCAGCACGCTCGCCAGATTGTGCTGCACGCGCTCCGGCGCCACGGCCGCCGTCGGGTCGACCCGGACCCAGCCCCGGCGCGGCAGCCAGACCTCGGCCCAGGCATGGGCGTCGGACTGGCGGACCGTCAGGTAGCCGTCGAGTGGATTCACTTCGCCGCCCTGGTAGCCCGTGACGACGCGCGCCGGCACGCCGGCCGCGCGCATCAGGAACACGAAGGCGCCCGCGTAGTGCTCGCAGAAGCCGGCGCGCGTGCCGTACAGGAAATCGTCGACCGAATCCCTTCCCGGCAGCAGCGGCGGCCTCAGCGTGTAGACGAAGTCGCCGCTGGCAAAGACGCGCAGCACGGTCGCCACGCGCCGTGCCGGATCGGGCTCGGCCGCGAGGGCCTGGCCGGCCGCCCGCGCGTGCGGATTGATCCCGTAGGGCAGCGACAGCCATTGTCCATCGATGGGTGACGCGTCCGGCTGCAGGTTGTAGTGCACGTGGGAGATGAGGTCGTAGCGCACGCGCTCCGTGAGCGGATCGGTCGACTGGAATTCCAGCTCGTCGGACAGCACCACGCCATGCCCGGGCACGACGGGCAGCGCACGCGGCATCTCGAGCGCGAACAGCCAGCGCGTGTTCGACGGTTCCAGCGTGACGTGGTAGCCCAGCGGCTGCCCGCCCACGGACAGCGACACCGGCTGGGGGGTGGACAGCCGCGACGGCCGGACGCGGGTCCAGATGCGGCCGTCGTAATCGCCCAGCACCGGACCGCGCCAGTAGAGCTGGGGCTGCGCGGGCACGGGGCCGTCGAACTTCACGCGGAACGCCACGTCCTCCGACTGTGCCAGGTTGGACATCTGGCCAGGCGCCATCGTGTCGGACAGGCCGCTCTTCGCGCCGTGCGCATCGTCCTGTATGCCCCACAGCGGGCCTTCGATGCGGGGGAACAGGACGAACGCGGCGCCCGCCAGCGGCAGGGCGACCCCGAGCATCTTCGCGCCCATCCACAAACGCGTGCGCAGCGGCGGCACGGCGCCCGTCAGCTGGAACGACAACTGCGTGGCCAGCAGCGCGACGAGCGAGGCCAGCATCAGCAGCGCCGTCGGGATCGTCTGAGAATAAAAGAAATTGGTCAGGACGAGGA
>NZ_JBFUDR010000249.1:0-9475 GCF_056404615.1 Massilia sp. P2_C2
GACCGGATCCGGTGCGCATGGTGCGTGCCGCGTCTCAGGAGTGTTTTACATGCATGCGGTAGCAACGGCAGCCACGTCCACGCCGTCCGACGAATTTTATCTGGCGCGCCAGCCCATCCTCGGACGTGACCAGAAACTGGTCGCGTTCGAGTTGCTGTTTCGCGCCGCGCCGGAGCACGAGGATGCGCAACTGACCGATTATGCTGCCGCCACCGCCGCCGTGATCTCGCATGCGTCACAACTGGGCATGCACCAGGTGGTGGGCGAGCAGGTTGCCTTCGTCAATGTCGACGAAGTGGTGTTGATGAGTGATTTCGTCCGCTTCCTGCCTCCCGATAAGGTGATTCTGGAAATTCTGGAAACCGTCCGGCCTACGCCGCAGCTGCTCAGCCGCGTCAGGGAACTGAAAGAGCTTGGCTTCAAGTTCGCACTCGACGATGTTATAGGCCATTCCGAGCAGGTAAGCAAGCTTCGGAATCTTGTGGACGTCATCAAGATCGACCTGCAGGGCGTGGGCCAGGACGAGCTGGCCGGTCTCGTGCACGCGTTGAGCGGGCCGCACCAGAAGCTGCTGGCGGAAAAAGTCGAGACGGTGGAGGAATTCCAGCTCTGCCTGGAGCTCGGCTTCGAATATTTCCAGGGCTATTATTTTGCGCGCCCCGCGATCCTGTCCGGCAAGAAGATCACACCCTCGGAACTCGTGCTGCTGCGTCTGCTGGACCTGATCCATTCGGAAGCCGATAACGAGGTCATCGAAGCGGCCGTCAAGCGCGACGCGCTGCTCAGCCTGAACCTGCTGCGCCTCGTGAACGGTCACCTGACGGGCAAGGGCGTTCCGCGCATCGTCTCGATTTCGCAGGCGCTCGCCCAGCTCGGCCGCAGCCAGTTGCAGCGCTGGGTGCAGATCCTGCTGTACAGCGGGCCGGAGGGGAACGTCGAACTCAATTCGCCGCTGCTGCAATTGGCCACGACGCGCGGCCGCCTGCTGGAACTGATGACGCTGACCTTGCGTCCGGGCGATGTGGCCGGCGCGAATACGGCATTTACGGTCGGCATCATGTCGCTGATGGATGCGTTGTTCGATGTGCCGATGCGGACGATCCTCGACAAGGTCGAGATCTCGTGGGACGTCCGTACCGCCCTGCTGGAGCGTGGCGGCGATTATGGCGCCATGCTGAGCGTGGCGGAGGGGCTGGAACGCACGGGACCCGGCCGCGACATGGCGGCTGCGCTGGCCCACCTGGGGCTGTCCGTCAAGCAGGTCCGCGAGATCGAACTGGCAGCGTTCGGCTGGGTGCGCGAGCTGGGCGCCGAGGTGCACTGAAGCCCTTGTAGGGTGGGCACCCCGTGCCCACGCGTAACGGTCGCGTCACGTCCTACTGCGCCAGGAACAGGAAAACGGTCGGCTTCTTGTGGAAATCGGGCGCCTTGCCGGCGCCGAGTTGGGCCTTCCATTGCGCCGCCGTCTGCGTGCGCACGGTCTCCGTCGCCAGCGACAAATCCGTCGCCACGCACACCAGCGTCCCCGGCTGGCAGCTGGTCACGAGGGCTTCCAGTATCGCGCCGTTGCGGTAGGGCGTCTCGATCAACAATTGCGTCTGTTTCTCGCTGCGTGAACGTTGCTCCAGTTGCTGGATGCGCTTGGCGCGCTGGCCGGCGTCCGTCGGCAGATAGCCGTTGAACGCAAAACTTTGACCATTCAGGCCGCTCGCCATGACGGCCAGCAGCAGCGATGACGGGCCCACGAGCGGGCGGACGGGAACGCCGCGCTGGTGCGCCAGCCGGACGAGGTCGGCGCCCGGATCCGCGACGGCCGGCACGCCCGCCTCCGATACAAGACCGGCGTCCCGTCCTTCCAGCAGCGGCGCCAGCAGTTCGGCCAGCGCCTGCGGCGGGGTGTTGACGTTCAGCTCGGCGATCCGGATTTCCTGCAGCGGGCGCGCGAGCGGATGGTCGATGCCGACCAGCTTCAGGAAGGCGCGCGCCGTCCTGGCGTTTTCCGCCACGAAGTAATCGAGCCGGCTGGCGATGTCCTGCACCTGTTCGGGCAGGATGTGGGACAGCGCGTGCGGCGCCGCGTCGGTCGGGCCGAGGGTGTTCGGGATGAGGTAGAGCGTACCGGGCATGGTCTATTGTTGGATATTAAAGAATGGCATGCCCGCGCGGCGCAGCATGCCCGTCAAGGCGATCAGGGGCAGGCCGGTGAGGGCGGTCGGATCGCTGCTGTCGATRCGTTCCAGCAGCGCGATGCCGAGGCCTTCGTTCTTCGCACTGCCGGCGCAGTCGTAGGGTTGCTCGATGCGCAGATAGGCGTCCAGCTCCGCGTCGGGCAAGTCGCGGAACGAAACGAACACCTGGACATTTTCCAGCTGCGCGACCTGCGCCGCGACATCAGGGGGCAGGCGGCCATCCCACAGGCACAGGGCGGTATGGAACACGACGCGGCGGCCGCGCATGGCCTGCAACTGGGCGAGGGCACGCGCGTGATCGCCCGGCTTGCCGATCTGGGCGCCGTCCAGCGTGGCGACCTGGTCCGAGCCGATCACGAGGGCGCCGGGATGCTTGCGGGCCACGGCCGCAGCCTTTTCGCGCGCCAGCCGCAGCGCGGTGGCTTCCGGGGTCTCGCCCGGGTGCGGGGTCTCGTCGATGTCGGGGGCTGTGGCTTCGAACGGCAGCTGCAGGCGGCCGAGCAGTTCGCGCCGGTAGGCGGAACTGGATGCGAGGATGAGGCGCGGGAGGGCGGCGATTTGCATCGATTTTTATAAATAAAACAGGAACATAGCGGTTTTCCGACACGCCGGCGCGGTGCCTGCCCGAAAAACGCACGGAGTCTTTGACTGCGCGGGTGGAAGCCTGCTATTATCGCAGGTTTTCCGGGGATGTTTTTCCAAATGAGCGCTTTTGTCATCGACGCCTTTGAGTTTTGTCGGAACAACGGGCATCGTGAAGGCGTCATGCCGGTGGCGGAAATGACCCGCCTGGTGGTCGATTGCGCCGACCTGTCCGGCGAGATCGCCTGGTCCATCCAGGGTGGCCAGACCCGGCAGGGGTATCCGATGCTGACCTTGTCCGTCTCCGGTACCGTGCAACTGGTCTGCCAGCGTTGCCTGACGTCGTTTCCCTACGCGATCGATTCGTCGACCGTGCTGGTGCTCGGCAAGGATGACGAAGAGGCGGACGAGATCGAGGAAATCCTCGACGACGAAAGCATCGACGTGATCGTCGGCAGCCATGCCTGCGACATCCGCGAGCTGCTGGAAGATGAAGCCCTGCTGGCCCTGCCGCAGGCACCGAAGCACGAGGTGTGCCCCGATACCAAGCTGCTGGACGCCATCAAGTCCGAGAAGGTATCGCCGTTCGCGGCATTGAAGAGCCTCAAATCCGAATGATGAAGGTCGAAAAACCGTAGCGAGCGGCGGCAGGTTTGGGCGGGGCGCGTAGCCGAGAAGCGCAGCTGTACGACAGTACAGCGAGCATCGCAGCCCGAACCTGCAACGCGCAGTAGGTTTGTCGACCTTCAAAAAGAATTGCAGTGGGTGCTACTAGAAGGTAGGATTCGCAGCGTCAAAACGTGTCAAACGCGTGCAGCTCGAGTATTGAGTCATCGTGGTAAGGCAGCGTTAAGCATGTCGGCAATAATCGCCTCACGAATTATTGCTGCTGGGATACTCGATGCGCATGTACTTGCAAGTCGAATGTGTTAGAATTTTAGAACTTAAGTTTAGGAGTCATCATGGCAGTTCAACAGAATAAGAAGTCCCCGTCGAAGCGCGGCATGCACCGTTCGCACGATTTCCTGACCGCCCCGAACCTGGCTGTCGAGCCGACCACCGGCGAAACGCACCTGCGTCACCACATCAGCCCGAACGGTTTCTACCGTGGCCGTAAAGTGCTCAAGACCAAGAACGACGAGTAATCGACGCCTTGCTGTTTTGGTCCATGAAAGCGGTGCAACGTATGTCGAATGCGTGGCGCCGCTTTTTCTTTCGCGGTACCCGTGCCGCCGGTCGCAACCGGAGCTGGCACACCGTCATTTACCATCCCGCTGACTCGGTCTGCATTGCAGCTCATCTTGCACCTCGCCGAGAACGAGCAGCCGCCGGCCGACCCTGAGCCCGCGGTTCATCCCGACAAATGACAATCAAAATTTCCATCGACTGCATGGGTGGCGATCACGGCCCCTCCGTGACCATCCCGGCAGCCATCGCATTCCTCAAGCGCGAACCGGACGCCGAGCTGATCCTCGTCGGCCAGGAAGACCTGGTCCGTGCTGAACTCAAGAAACATCATGCGGGCGACAATCCGCGCCTGACCGTCCGCCACGCTTCCGAAGTGGTCGCGATGGACGATCCCGTCGAAGTCGCCCTGCGCCGCAAGAAGGATTCATCGATGCGCGTGGCGATCGAGCTCGTCAAGGACGGCAGCGCCGACGTGTGCGTCTCGGCCGGCAATACGGGCGCGCTGATGGCGATCTCGCGCTATGTCTTGAAGACCATGGCCGACGTCGACCGTCCGGCGATCTGCTCGATCCTGCCGAACCAGAAGGGCGGTCCCACGTACATGCTGGACCTGGGCGCGAACGTCGATTGCGAGCCCCATCACCTGCACCAGTTCGCCATCATGGGCGCCGTGCTGTTCGAGGCGATGGAACACCGCCGCCCCAGCATCGGCCTGCTCAATGTCGGCACGGAAGAGATCAAGGGCAATGAAGTCGTGAAGGCCACCGCACCGCTGCTGCGGGCCGACCACGAACGCGGCGTGCTGAATTTCTACGGCAACGTCGAAGGCAACGATATCTTCAAGGGTACCGTCGACGTCGTCGTGTGCGACGGTTTCGTCGGCAACGTGACCCTGAAGGCGATCGAGGGGCTGTCGCGCTTCTTCAAGACCACGTTCATGGAAAGCACGATGTCGAAGCTGGGCGCATTGCTGGCGCGCAAATCGCTCAAGAAGCTGAACCCTGAAAGTTACAACGGTGCCGGCCTGCTGGGTCTCAAGGGCCTGGTCTTCAAGAGCCATGGCGGCGCCAACGCCTACGCCTACGAATGGGCACTTCGTCGCGCTTTTGAGGCGGCGAAATATAATGTGCAAGCGCAACTCTCGACCTTGATCGCCGAAATGTTGCCGCAAGCTCCTGACACGGAAGCGCCAGGCTCAACTATTCAGCAGGGTTAGCAATGACTTACAGCAAAATTATCGGCACCGGGAGCTATTTGCCCGGGCAGCGCGTCACCAACGACGACCTGGCGGCCCAGCTCGCCGCCAAGGGTATCGAAACCTCGGACGAGTGGATCGTGACCCGCAGCGGCATCTCCGCCCGCCACTATGCCGCCCCCGAGGAAAACGCATCGGATCTCGCCGTCAACGCGGCCCGCGCCGCCCTCGAGGCGGCCGGCCTGGAAGCCGAGCAGATCGACCTGATCATCGTCGCCACGTCGACCCCGGACTTCTTCGGCAGCTTTCCCAGCACGGCCTGCATCGTCCAGAACAAGCTCGGCATGCGCAACAACAGCGCCGCGTTCGACATGGGCGCCGTGTGCTCCGGCTTCGTCTACGCGCTGTCGACGGCGGACGCATTCATCAAGGCCGGCCATGCGAAGAACGTATTGGTGATCGGCACGGAAGTGTTCTCGCGCATCCTCGACTTCGATGACCGTACCACCTGCGTGCTGTTCGGCGACGGCGCCGGCGCCGTCGTGCTGACCGCGTCCGAGGAACCGGGCCTGCTGGCCGTCAAGCTGCACGCGGATGGAAGCTACGGCGACATCCTGTGCGGCCCCGCGAACCCGGGCAACCTGGCCGCCAACCAGAAATTCCTGTACATGGACGGCCCGGCCGTGTTCAAGCTGGCCGTCACCGTGCTGGAAAAGGTCGCCAACGAGGCGCTCGCGGCGGCGCAGATGCCGGCCAGCAGCATCGACTGGCTGATCCCGCACCAGGCCAACCTGCGCATCATGACGGGCACGGCGAAGAAGCTCGGCCTGTCGACGGACCGGATGGTCGTCACCGTCCACGAACACGGCAATACGTCGGCCGCGTCGATCCCGCTGGCGCTGGATGCCGCCGTGCGCGATGGCCGGATCCAGCCGGGCCACAACGTCATGATGGAAGGCGTGGGCGGCKGTTTCACGTGGGGCGCCGTGCTGGCGCGCATGTAATAACAAAACAACGAGACTAAAAAGGGGCTCGCAAACCGTAGCGAGCGGCGGCAGTTCTGGTCGAGAAGCGCAGCCGTACTTACGGTACGGCCGGTCCGCCGTAGCGGAGCATCGCAGACCGGAACTGCAACGCGCAGTAGGTTTGCGAGCCCCTCACCACAGGGAGTATCGATGAGTAAATTCGCTTTCCTTTTCACCGGCCAGGGCGCGCAAGCCGTCGGCATGCTGAACGGCTTCGCCGGCAACCCGGTCGTCGCACAGACCGTCGCCGAAGCGTCGGAAGCGCTGGGCCAGGACCTCGGCAAGCTGATCGCCGAAGGCCCGAAGGAAGACCTGGACCTGACCACCAATACGCAGCCCGTGATGCTGACGGCCGCCGTCGCCGTGTACCGCGCGTGGATCGCCGCCGGCGGCTTGACGCCGGCCGTCGTCGCCGGCCACAGCCTCGGTGAATACTCGGCATTGGTTGCCGCCGGCGTGATCGACTTCAAGGACGCGGTGCCGCTCGTGCGCTTCCGCGCCCAGTCCATGCAGGATGCCGTGCCGGTCGGGCAGGGCGGCATGGCCGTCGTGCTGGGCCTGTCGGCCGACGACGTGCGCGCCGTGTGCGCCGAAGCGGCCCAGAGTGAAGTCGTGGAAGCCGTCAACTTCAACGAGCCGACGCAGATCGTGATCGCAGGCCACACGGCCGCCGTCGAGCGCGCCTGCGACATCGCCAAGGCCAAGGGTGCCAAGCGTGCCATGAAGCTGGCCGTGTCGGCCCCGTTTCACTCGTCGCTGCTGAAGCCCGCTTCGGACCGGCTGCGCGACTACATGGGGAACCTGCAATTTGCCGCGCCGCAGATCGACTTGATCAACAACGTCGACGTGGCTATCCTGAACGATCCGGCCGCCATCAAGGACGCCCTGGTGCGCCAGGCTGCCGGTCCCGTGCGCTGGGTCGAAACCATGCAGAAGATGGCCGCCGAGGGTGTGACCCAGGTCATCGAATGTGCACCGAGCAAGACCCTGATCGGCATGGCCAAGCGTATCGACCCGGTGCTGGTGGGCGAAGCCCTGGTCGACCAAGCCGCGCTGGAGCGTGTGCTCGCCGCCGTCAAAGGCTGAGCGCCACACCCCGTTAAACAAGAAGAGGACTCAATGAACCTGCAAAACCAAGTCGCCCTCGTGACCGGTGCCTCGCGCGGCATCGGCAAGGCCATCGCACTCGAACTGGCACGCCAGGGCGCGAAAGTGGTCGGCACCGCCACCACCGAAGCCGGCGCCGAAGCCATCGGCGCCTACCTCGCCGAATTCGGCGGCAAGGGCGTCGTGCTGAACGTCACCGACGCCGCCCAATGCACCGCCGTCATCGATGACGTGACGAAGAACGTCGGCACGATCGGCATCCTCGTCAACAATGCGGGCATCACCCAGGACCAGCTGGCGATGCGCATGAAGGACGAGGAGTGGGACAACGTGATCGCCACCAACCTCACGGCCGTGGGCCGCCTGTCGCGCGCCGTGCTGCGCGGCATGATGAAGGCGAAGCAGGGGCGTATCATCAACATCACGTCCGTCGTGGGCGCGGCCGGCAATCCGGGCCAGATGAATTACGCGGCGGCGAAAGCCGGCGTGGCCGGCATGACCCGCGCGCTGGCGCGCGAGATCGGCAGCCGCAACATCACCGTAAACTGCGTGGCGCCGGGCTTCATCGATACCGACATGACCAAGGCGCTGGGCGAAGGCCAGCACGAGGCGCTGCYGACGCAGATCCCGCTGGGCCGCCTGGGACAGCCGGAAGACATCGCGTACGCGGTCGCCTTCCTGGCCGGTCCGCAGGCCGCCTACATCACGGGCACCGAGTTGCACGTGAACGGCGGCATGTACATGAACTGATGCACTCATGCTGACTGCCGGGTTTTGCAAGAGATCTCGGCAGTTCGCAGTAGTTTCAGCTGATTTAGCGTCAGACGCTGAAAATAGTTTTTCAACGCGCAAACCCTGATAAAATGCGCGCACTTTCCGCAACACATACCTAATGGAGCCATAACATGTCGGATATCGAACAACGCGTTAAAAAAATCGTCGCTGAGCAACTGGGCGTTGCCGAAGCAGACATCAAAATCGATTCCTCGTTCGTTGACGACCTCGGCGCTGACTCGCTGGACACCGTGGAACTGGTGATGGCCCTGGAAGACGAATTCGAAATGGAAATCCCGGACGAGCAGGCCGAGAAGATCACGACGGTTCGCCAGGCGATCGAGTACGCACAGGCACACGTCAAGGCCTAAGCTTTCAGGATTTCAGGAGAAGCGCTTGAGTTCACGCAACCGTCGTGTCGTTGTGACCGGCCTGGGTTGCATCTCTCCGATCGGCAACACCATTGCCGACGCGTGGGAGGCAGCACTGGCGGGCAAGTCGGGCATTGCCAACATCACCAAGTTTGACGCCTCGCCCTTTTCGACCCGCTTCGCGGGCGAAGTGAAGAACTTTAACGTCGAGGACTACCTGCCCGGCAAGGAAGGCCGTCATATGGATACCTTCATCCATTTCGGCATGGCCGCAGGCATCCAGGCGATACAGGATTCGGGCATCGTCGTCACCGATGACAATGCCGACCGCATCGGCGTGCTCGTGGGCTCCGGCATCGGCGGCCTGCCGATGATCGAAGAGACCAAGGCGGAGTACGACAATCGCGGCCCGCGCCGCATCTCGCCGTTCTTCGTCCCCGCGTCGATCATCAACATGATTTCGGGCGACCTGTCGATCAAGTTCGGCCTGCGCGGCCCGAATCTGGCCATCGTGACCGCCTGCACGACCGGCCTGCACTGCATCGGCCAGGCCGCACGCCTGATCGAATACGGCGACGCCGACGTGATGATCGCCGGCGGCGCGGAATCGACCGTATCGCCGCTGGGTCTGGGCGGTTTCGCCTCGGCACGCGCCCTGTCGTCGCGCAATGACGATCCGGCCACCGCGTCGCGTCCGTGGGACCGCGACCGTGACGGCTTCGTGCTGGGCGAGGGCGCCGGCGTGATGGTGCTCGAAGAGTACGAACACGCCAAGGCGCGCGGCGCGAAGATCTATGCGGAAGTCGTCGGCTTCGGCATGAGCGCGGACGCGAACCACATCACGGCTCCGCTCGAGGATGGCAGTGGCGCGTCGCGCTGCATGGTCGCCGCGATGCAGTACGCCGGCATCAACCCGGACCAGGTGCACTATGTGAACGCGCACGGCACGTCGACCCCGGTGGGTGACGTGGCGGAAGTGAAGGGCATCAAGCGCACCTTCGGCGACCATGCGAAAAAGCTGGTCGTCAACTCCACCAAGTCGAT
>NZ_JBFUDR010000250.1:0-9474 GCF_056404615.1 Massilia sp. P2_C2
GGCACAGGGTGCCCACCCTACGTCGGTGTGACGTATCCTCGTCAGCACAGCCCGCGTCATCTTGGAAACCAGTATAGACCCGCACCCCCAGCATTAAATTTCAATGAATTCCCCCCGTCTGACGATTTGCGCAATAAAATTGCGAGGTAAGCGAAGCCTGTGGAGAATTCATGTCAAAAATCGAGCTGGATAAAACCGACCGTAAAATCCTGGCCATCCTCCAGTCGGATGGCCGGCTGTCCAACCAGGACGTGGCCGAGCGCGTCAGCCTGTCGCCGTCGCCCTGTCTGCGGCGCATCAAGCGCCTGGAAGAGGCTGGTGTCATCCGGCAATATGTCGCCCTGCTCGATCCGGACAAGCTGGGCCTGGGCCTGCTGGCCTATGTGAATGTTCGTCTGGAAAAACACAGCGAAGGCGCGCCGAATGCGCGCGTGCCGGCAACGTCGCCGCGCTTCGATTTCGCGCAGGCCGTGTCGACCTGGCCAGAAGTCGTGGCCTGCTATGCGATGACGGGAGAAATGGATTTCCTGCTGCGCGTGCACGTGGAAGACATGGACCACTTCTCGCGCTTCATGATGGGCACCCTGCTGCGCCATCCGGCCGTGCTGGACGTGAAATCGAGCTTTGCCCTGCAGCGCATCAAGGAAACGACGGCCTTGCCGATCGTTTGAACTACCAGCCGGATACGCGCCGCAACTGCGGCAGGAGTTCCTGCGCCATGGCCGCATGCTGGGCCGTCGTCGGGTGATCGTTGATCGCGTCACCCGTCTGGTGCGCCATCGGTGCAAGCAGGCGCACGCGCGCGTTGCCCACACGCGCCATCGCCTCCCGGATATATCCGATCAACGCCGTTTTCTCGCCACCCTCGAGCATGGCGCCCTCGGTCAGCGCGATCCGCGCATGCGGATGGTCGCGCAGCAGCCGGCGCAGGAACGTCGTATATGCATCGACATAGGCCGTACGTTCCGGAACGCCGGGTGCAAAATCGTTGGTGCCGATCGCCACGACGATCAGGTCCGCAGCGTAGTCGCCCTGGTTCCACTGCGCCGGATGCGCGGCATCCGCGATCGCGAGATCGTAGAACGCAGGCAGTTGGAACTCGTCGGTCCGGTCGTTCCAGCTGCGTACCAGTCCCCGGCCGCCGTAGCAGACCAGTTGCACCTGCGCGTCGAGCGAGCGCGCCACCAGCATGCCGTACGAAAGCCTCGGGTTCCACCAGTCCGGCGTGTCCTTGTCGCCGGCGCCGCGTTCCATGTCGGCGCCGCAGGTGACGGAATCGCCCAGCACGAGCATGCGCCGCTTGGGCAGCGCGGGCGCGGCGCGAAACCTCCCGTCGGCCGTGAAGCGTGCAATGGACGTCACGCCCAGCCACGTCTCGCTGCGATGCACGAGTTTCACCTTGTGCGGGCCCGGTGCCGCGCCCCTGAACACGTCGTAAGACTTCATTTGCGGCGACAGATGCAGCGTTCCGGCCGGCTTGCCGTCCACGACGACGTCGACGAGGCTGTTGGCACTGCCCGCGGCATCGACGGCGAGCCGGGTACCGTCGACCGCGAGCGACAACGTCACGCCGGGATAGCCGAAGCGCACCGCGCCATCGGGCTCCTCCACCGTACGGCCCATGCGCGCGACGCGGGCGTCACTGGCGCTGATGGTCTGGTCGGCCGCCGCCGAAGCCGCGCACAAGGCCAGCAACGCGGACAGCAGCAGCCGACGCATCACACGCCCTTCTTCAGGCGCAGCAGCAGAACGCCATGCGAAGGCACGGTCGCGTCGAGGCGGCGGCTCGTGTCGCCGGTCTTGCCGGTCCACGCATCCGTCCAGCGCCAGGTGGCTTTCGTGAAGTCGAGTTCATGCTTGAATACCTCGTCGTTGATCACGTTCTGCTTCCAGTCGTAGTGCAGCGGCAGCGGCGCCTCGCCGCGGTTCAGCACCATGAAGGCCCACTCGTCGTTCGCGAGCGGCTTGGCCCACAGTTCGACCTGCCCCTGCTTCCAGAAGCGCAGCGCCGGCACGCCCAGCGGGTCCTGGTTGATGGCGATGACGTCGCGGCGGCCGATGATCTTCTTCACCGAGTCCGGCATCGAGCGCAGGTCGTTGCCGAGAATGAGCGGCGAATTCATCATCGACCAGATCGAGAAGTGGGCGCGGTCCTCGTCTTCCGTCATGCCCATGCCGACTTCCAGCATGTCCATGTCGTTCCAGTGGCCTGGACCCGCGTACTTGCGCAGGCCCGCCTGCATGTCGAGGATGCGCATCACGCCCCACCGGGACCAGGTATCGGCGCTCTTTTCGCAATCCCAGCACGGGTAGATGTCGCCCGTCGTGCGCCACGAGTGGCCGACGCTGGCAGCCCACTCCCACGGCTTGTTGTCGCCCCATTCGCACATGCTGAACAGGATGGGCCGATTAGCCGCGCGGATCGCGTCGCGCATCGTCGTGTAGGCGCCGACCGCGTTCAGGCCCTTGCTCTCGCACCAGTCGTATTTCAGGTAATCGATGCCCCAGGCGGCGTACGTCTTCGCGTCCTGGTATTCGTGGCCGCGGCTACCGGGGCGGCCGCCACAGGTCTTGTCGCCGACGTCCGAATAAATGCCCAGCTTGAGGCCGCGCGCGTGCACGTAGTCGGACAGTGCCTTCATCCCTGACGGGAAGCGCTGCGGGTCCGGCTGGATGTCGCCGTGTTCGTCGCGCGCGCCGTGCCAGCAGTCGTCGATGTTGATGTACTGGTAGCCGGCATCCTTCAGGCCCGTTTTTACCATCGCGTCGGCCGTCTCGCGGATCAGCTTTTCGTCGATATCGCAGGCGAATTTGTTCCAGCTGTTCCAGCCCATCTGCGGCGTGGCCGCGAGGCCGTCGAATTTTTGCGCCCAGGTGGCGGCCGGGGACGCCGCGATGGTCGCGGCAAGGATCAGGGAGGCACTACGTTTCACTATTTAGCTCCAATCGTCTTCAGGCGTTTATCGTGGTCCGCGATCAACTGGAGCGAGCTGGCATCGCTGTCGAACACGGAATAAAGGCCCTGCTCTTCCTGAGGCGGATCGCCGACGAAGTCGTTACCCGGCTTCCACCAGTAATCCGCATTGGCCGCGCGGCCCGCACCACCCCAGGCCCAGAAGTTCCACCCGGCGACCGGATCGCCCGCTGCGGCGCGCTTCTCCAGCGTCGTGAAGACTTCGTTGTAGAAGCGGTCGCGAACCCTGGTCGAGGCCTTGATGTCGAACGAGCCGCCGTCGCGGTTCAGGCCGAACTCCTCCAGCACGATCGGCTTGCCCAACTGCCTGGCATAGTCGACGTGCACGTTCAGGTAGTGGCTGGCCTTCTCCATCATGCCGTTCCACGTGGCGTCGGGCCGCTTCGGATCGAACCAGCCCCAGTTCGCAGGCCACAGGTGGTACGTCAGATAGGCGATGTCCGGCGTGCGATGCGCATCCAGGTACAGCTGCGCATCCTGCGCGGAACCGGCCAGGCCCTCGCTGCCCGTGCTGACCATGTGGTTCCCGTCGAGCAGGCGGATGTAGTGGGCCGTGTCGCCGATCCACTTCACGTACGTCGCCTTTTGTTCCGGCGTGGACTTGCTGTTGCCGGGGCGCGGTTCGTTCGCGAGCTGCCACGACAGGATCGTCGGGTCGTCGCGGTAAGGCTTCTTCGTCACCGTGTTCGTGCGCTGGACGATCTTCGCGATCACGTTGCGGTATTCGGCCTGGGCGCGCGCGTTCGTATAGAACGTCGCGTTTTCGGCCATGAAGCGCTCGTAGTCCTTGCTCACGTTCGGATCGTGCGCGAGCGAGCCGGTGAACCAGTTCAGGTACTGGGTCATCCCGCCGGACCACTGCCAGAAATTATTCAGGTAGAGCACGGCCGTCATGTCACGCTTCGCAAGTTCGGCCATCAAAAAGTCCAGGCCCTGCAGCAGCTTCTCGTCGTACTGCCCGGGCGCGCTGGTCGTGGCGGGGCTGACGGCACTCTTCATTGCCGTCTTTTCCGACACGGCCAGCACGCGCACGTTGTTGATGCCGAGCGCCTTCATGCGGTCCAGCTCCTTGACGAGGCGGGCCCGCTGGCCGACGGCCGTCGGTGAACCGAGATAGCCGCCATACCAGAAGTTCGCGCCGGCGATCATGTAGCGCTGGCCGTTGCGTTCGAAATGGCTGTCCTTGACGGCCACGAAGCCGTCGTTACCCGCATGGGCCGTACCTGCCGTCAGCAGGGCGGCGGCCAGAGCGATGCTGYCGAACTTGCGTTGCATGAGTGTAGTCTCCTCGCGCTCTTTGATAGAACGTCAAAATGTGGATCATGCGCCGCCCACTTGGCGGTGGGCGGCAGGGAAGCAGGAAAAACCGGGATCAGCGCTGCGGACGGCCGCGCACGTCGAGCGTGGACGCCGGCAGGTCGACCGTCACGCTGGTCGCGTTCTTGCCGGCGGCGTCTTCGGCCAGCACCAGCTTGTACTTGCCCTTGGCGATGCGCCAGGTCTTGGACTTCTCGTCGAACATGCCGAGGATGCGCGGCTCGACGACGACGTCGACCTCTTTCGATTCACCCGGCTGCAGGGCAACCTTGTCCCAGCCGGCCAGGCGCTTCGGCGCTTCCCACTTCGCCGCCAGCGGCGAGACGTACACCTGCGGCACGTCCTTGCCGGCGACGTTGCCCGTGTTCGTGACCTTGAAGCGCACGTGCAGGCGGCCACCCTTCACCTGGCTCGCCAGGCTGGAATAGCTGAACGTCGTGTACGACAGGCCGTGACCGAACGGGAACAGCGGGGTCAGGCCCTGCTTGTCGAACCATTTGTAGCCGACGGCCGCGCCTTCCTTGTACTCGACCGTGAAGCGCTGCTCGGGCTGTTTCGGATCGCCATCCAGCGTCGGACGCGGCAGTTGCTGCTCGGAGACCGGGAACGTGGCCGGCAGGTGGCCGGACGGATTGACGGCGCCGAACAGCACGCGCGCGATCGCCTCGCCGCCGCTGGTGCCCGGATACCAGGCTTCCAGCACGGCCGGGGTCTTCGATACCCACGGCATGGCGACCGGACCGCCCGTCTCCAGTACGACGACGGTGCGTGCATTGGCGCCGGCGACGCTGTCGATCAGCTTGTCCTGGTTGTCCGGCAGCGCCATCGACATCGCATCGTTCGCTTCGCCGATCCACTGGGTTGCGAACACGAGCGCCACGTCGGCCTGCGCGGCCACGCGCGCGGCGCGCGCGGGGTCAAGGCCGTCGTCGTACACGACCTTCGCATCCGGTGCCAGCGCTTTGACGGCGCGCAGCGGCGACGACGGGTGGTACACGACCGGGCCCGGCCAGATCTTCGGCTCCAGGCCCGGCACGGCATTGCCGCCGACCGGATACACCTGCGACGAACCGCCGCCCGACAGCACGCCCACGTCGGCATGGCCGCCGATGACGGCGATGGTCTTCACGTCTTTCGACAGCGGCAGCACGCGGTTGTCGTTCTTCAGCAGGACGATGCCCTCTTCCGCCGTCGCGCGGCTGACGGCGCCGTTCTTCGCGAAGTCGATCTTGCCGTCCTGTGCGACCGGATTGTCGACGACGCCCTTGGCGAACATGGCGCGCACGATGCGCGTGGCCATGTCGTCGAGGCGCGCTTCCGACACGTAGCCGTTCTTGACGGCTTCTTCCAGCGCGCCGTTGAAGTACGGCGACTTGTCGAATTCCTGGCCCGACTGGCGGTCCAGGCCATTGTTCGCGGCCTGCACGGTGCTGTGGGTCGCGCCCCAGTCGGACATCACATAGCCCTTGAAGCCCCAATCCTTCTTGAGGACTTCGTTCAGCAGGTAGTCGTTTTCGCACGCATAGGTGCCGAACACGCGGTTGTACGAGCACATGACGGAGGCGGCGTCGGACTGCTCCAGCGCGATCTGCATCGCGAGCAGGTCGGACATGCGGGCCGCGGCCTTGTCGATATGGACGTCCAGTTGCTCGCGGCCCGTTTCCTGGTCGTTCAGCGCATAGTGCTTGACGGTCGAGATCACGTGGTTCGACTCGATGCCCTTGACGGCGTGGCCGACGATCGTACCGGCCAGCAGCGGGTCCTCGCCCGCGTATTCGAAGTTACGGCCGTTGCGCGGGTCGCGCATCAGGTTCACGCCGCCCGCCAGCATCACGTTGAAGCCGGAGTCGCGTGCCTCGGAGCCGATCATCGCGCCGCCGGCATAGGCCATCTGCGTGTCCCAGGTCGACGCGGTGGCCAGGCCGGACGGCAGCTGGGTGCGCTCGCGCGGGGTCGGGGTGGCCTGGGTGGCGACGCCGAGACCGGCGTCCGTTTCCCACATGTCGGGCAGGCCGAGGCGCGGGGTGCCCGGCACGTAGCCGGCCGAGAACGGGATCGCGGCTGCGGGCGGTTTGGTGYCCTTCGGGGCGAACGAGGTGCCGAAATAGCCGAACACCCAGCGCAGTTTTTCTTCGCGGGTCATGGCCTTGACGGCGAGTTGGGCACGCTGGTCGGCGCTCAGGGACTTGTCCAGCCACGGCTTTGCGGCCGGTGCGGCAGGTGCGTCGGCGGCGGCGGCAGGGATGGAGGACAACGGGAAGGCGGCGGCCAGGGCCGCGACGAGGGTCAGGTGACGGAAACGCATGGGGCGGAACTCTCTTCGGGTAGGTCGTTATCGATGTTATGCGATACAAGACCGCCGCGGACGGGCCGCGGCGGCAGACGGATCGGAGGTCAGACGGCCTTCACGTCCACGTACATGCGGGCGTATTTCGCGCCGAAGTACAGGATGAAAGCGTAGCACGCGGCCGGGACCAGGAACGAGGGCTGCAGGCCGATGACGTCCGCGGCCTGCGCCTGGATCACCGGCACGACGGCGCCGCCCGCGATGGCCATCACCAGCAGGCCGGAGCCCTGGCTGGTCTGCGGGCCCAGTTCATGCACCGACATGCTGAAGATGGTCGGGAACATGATCGAGTTGAACAGGCCGACGGCCAGCACGGCCCACATCGCGAAGTGGCCATGGCCGAACGTGGTCGCGACCAGCAGCGCGATGCACACGGCGGCGTTGAACGCGAGGACCTTGCCCGGGCTGACGGTGCGCATCACGGCCGAACCGATGAAGCGGCCGACCATCGCGCCGCCCCAATAGTAGGCGACGTAGTTCGCACCGACCTCGGGCGTGAAGCCGGCGATGGAAGCGTCGCCCATGTAGTTGATCAGGAAGCTGCCGATGCTGACCTCGGCGCCGACGTACACGAAGATCGCCAGCACGCCCAGCATCAGGCGCTTCTGCTTGAAGATCGAACCGGTGCTCACCGCGCCGGTGTCCTCGTCGCGGATGATCGGCAGGCGGATCACGGCGAACAGGATGGCCAGGATCGCCAGCGTGGCGGCCAGGCCCAGGTAGGGACCCTGCACGGCCTGCGCCTGTGCCAGTTTCTCGGCGGCGGTCATGTTGTTCGGATCGGCGACCGTCGAGATGTGCGA
The DNA here is from genome assembly GCF_056404615.1 of Massilia sp. P2_C2. Lineage (NCBI taxonomy): Bacteria > Pseudomonadati > Pseudomonadota > Betaproteobacteria > Burkholderiales > Oxalobacteraceae > Massilia > Massilia sp. P2_C2. The sequence goes on from NZ_JBFUDR010000250.1 coordinate 7,442, forward strand.
CAGGATCAGGTAGCCACCGACCGGCGGGCCGACGAAGGTGCCGAAGGAATTCAGGGCCTGGGTCAGGTTCAGGCGGCTCGACGCGGTGGCCGGCGCACCCAGTACGGTGACGTACGGGTTCGCCGCGACCTGCAGGATGGTGATGCCGCCGGCCAGCACGAACAGCGCGAACAGGAACAGCGCGTACACGCTGGTGGCGGCCGGGTAGAACAGCGCGGCGCCGACGGCGCACACGGCCAGGCCGGCCACGGCGCCGGCTTTATAGCCGATGCGGCGGATCAGCGCGCCGGCCGGGATCGACAGCAGGAAGTAACCGCTGAAGAAGGCCAGGTTGACCATCATCGCCTGTACATACGTCAGGTTGTACACCGACTTCAGGTGCGGGATCAGGATGTCGTTCAGCGACGTCAGCAGGCCCCACATGAAGAACAGGGCGGTGACGACCGTCAGCGCAAAGGTGTAGTTGGCGGGCTGAGCCCGGTCGGCAGGCGCGATTGCGGCCTGTGAAGCGCGATCCATGGTGGTCTCCTGGAAATGTTACCGCTAACTTATAAATTAGCAACTTTATTGTGAAAAATATTCTGCATACGCAGGATGGGAGGGTCAAACGGGGGATCCAATTCGGGGGCTAGTTTAGTCAGACGCCACTAAACATTCGCATCCCTCTTATGAAATCGGTTTCGTACATGAGAATATACCGGGCAAACCTCTGTTTAGTAAAGCCGACTAAACTTCTTCCGAACCATGGGTTCGCGTTTGACCAACGGGATTTTCATATGCAAGACTGCATTCATACCAGCGGCGTCCCGGACGTCCGCAACGATACCGGAGTTAGTGTGAATCCCGAACCCCAACGCACCCCAGTGGACGGCAGCGGCCCGGCGCCGGTCACGATCCGCGACCTGGCCAAGTACGCCGGCGTTTCGGCCGGCACGATCTCGCGGGCCCTGAAAAACGAGCCCGGCCTGACGGAAAGCACGCGCCAGATGGTGTTGTCGGCAGCCCACGAACTGGGGTATGACTTTTGTAAATTGCGTCGCAAGCGCATCCGGCGCCTCACTTTTTTGTTGCATCGACAACACAATACGGCGGCCAGCAGCCCGTTCTACTCGCCCGTGCTGCACGGCGCCGAGGAAGCCTGCCGCAAGCAGGGCATCGTGCTGTCGTTCATGGCGGTCGGCCCGGCCGACGGCGTGACGGAACAATTGCGCATGCATGCGCCGGACGCGATCGTGTGCGCCGGATTCTTCGAACCCGAGCTGCTGGGCGCCCTGCGCGCCAGCGGCAAGCCCCTCGTCCTCATCGACATGAAGCTGCGCGGCTACAGCTCCGTCAATCCGGACAACCACATGGGCGGCTACCTTGCGACGAAGCACCTGATCTCGCTGGGCCGCGAACGCATCGGCATGATCTCCGGCTCGCTCGGCCACTACAGCATCCGCGAGCGCAACCGCGGCTATCGCCAGGCCCTGTTCGAGGCCGGCATGCTGGCCGACCCGCGCCTGGAAGCGACCTTGCCGGACGGCGTCGACCTCGAGACGGGCGCCTACGAGGCGATGCAGGCCCTGCTCGACCAGCCGCACCCGCCCGACGCCGTGTTCTGTTACAACGACGCAACAGCCCTCGTCGCGATGCGCGCCTGCCTGGCGGCCGGGAAGACGGTGCCGCACGACGTCTCGATCGTCGGCTTCGACGACATCCCGGGCGCCGTGCTGGGCCACCGTCCGCTGACGACGCTGCGCATCAACAAGAAGGAGCTGGGCGCGCTGGGCGTCGAACTGCTGCTGCGCGGCCCGCAGGACCCGCCGCTGGAACAGGTGGCGCCCGTGGAACTTGTCGTGCGCGCCAGTACTGTCTGCGAGGACTTCCGCATCCGTAAATAATGGCACGTCGAAAAACCTACTGCGCGTTGCAGGGACATTCTGCGATGCTCCGCGACGGCGGACCGGCTGTACTCTCGTACAGCTGCGCTTCTCGAACGCCCCTGCGGCCGCTCGCGACGGTTTTCCGAGGTGCCATACGCCGTTCCACTC
>NZ_JBFUDR010000251.1:0-9318 GCF_056404615.1 Massilia sp. P2_C2
GGCGGCCTCTTCGGCCTTGCGCTTGGCTTCCTCGGCGGCTGCCTTCTTGGCTTCCTCGGCCGCGGCGCGCTTGGCTTCCTCGGCGGCGCTGGCGGCGCCGGCGTTGGCCTGCGAGGCTTTCTGCGCCTCGTTGGCGCGCGCCGCTTCGGCTTCCGCAGCCTCGCGCTTGGCGCGCTCTTCCGCGTCACGCTTGGCTTGCTCCTCGGCCGCCTTGGCCTGCGCGGCCTTCTCGGATTCGAGCTTGGCCAGGCGTTCCTGCTTCTCGCGCAGTTCCGCCTCCTGGCGGGCGATCAGCTCGGCCTGGCGGCGTGCTTCTTCTTCGCGACGCGCCTGCTCGGCGGCGTCGACAACCGGCGCCTGCTGGGCAGCCGCTTTCGGCGTGACGAGATCGTCACGCTGCACGAAGGTGCGTTTCTTGCGCACTTCGACCTGGATCGTGCGCGACTTGCCACTGGCGTCAGCCTGCTTGATCTCGGAGGTTTCCTTGCGGGTCACCGTGATCTTCTTCTTTTCGCCCGATTCGGCGGCACCGTGGGTACGGCGCAGATGGTTCAGCAGCTTATCCTTATCATCCTTGGACAAGGGATCTGACGTCGAACTTTTCTCGACGCCGGCAGAACGCAGCTGCGTCAGCAGCAAATCTGCAGGCATCTTCAGTTCGGTGGCAAATTGGGCTACGTTGTTACTCGCCATTCAGTCCTCTTTTCTATGTGTCGCGAGATGATAAAGAAATTTGCTTGCTTAATAAAGCGCGAAGACCGGATGGCTTGGTGCTCCGGTCTTTCGCGTCTCATTTATGCCTTGGCCGTTTCAACCTGGCCCCAGGCTTTCGCCTGCAGGGCCTTGGCCCGGTCGTCGTACTTGGCGTCGACCAGTTTCATCTCATCATCGGTCACATCATTAAATTCGTTCTTGATCAGTTCACGGGCTCGGTCGGCCGGCAGTGCCAGGATGGCGCTGAATTCGTCGTAAGCCAGGCCCGCGAATTGCTCCAGGGTCTTGATGCCGGCCAGACCCAGCTTGCCGGCAGTGGTGCGGTCCATCCCTTCCAGGTTGACCAGCGACTCGTCCATACCCTCGAGACCTTCTTCCGATGCGATCGCTTCGGTCACCAGCGCATCGCGGGCGCGGGTGCGCAGTTCGTTGACGGTGTCCTCGTCGAACGATTCGATCTCCAGCATTTCGGAAATGGGCACGTACGCGACTTCTTCAAGGCTCGAGAAACCTTCCTCGACCAGGATGCCCGCCACTTCCTCGTCCACATCCAGCTTTTCCATGAACAGCGTGCGCACTGCGGCGGTTTCCTGGGCAGCCTTGTTGGCCGATTCCTCGGCCGTCATGATGTTGATCTTCCAGCCCGTCAGTTCGGACGCCAGGCGCACGTTCTGGCCGGAACGGCCGATCGCGATCGCCAGGTTTTCCTCGTCGACGACGACGTCCATCGCATGCTTCTCTTCATCCACCATGATCGACGACACGTTGGCCGGGGCCAGCGCGCCGATCACGAACTGGGCCGGATCTTCCGACCACAGCACGATGTCCACGCGCTCGCCGCCCAGTTCGCCGGTCACGGCCTGCACGCGCGAACCGCGCATGCCGACGCACGTACCGATCGGGTCGATGCGCTTGTCCGCGGTAAAGACAGCGATCTTAGCGCGCACACCCGGATCGCGGGCGGCCGACTTGATCTGCAGCAGACCCTGCTCGATCTCGGGCACTTCGAGTTCGAACAGTTTCATGATGAATTCCGGTGCGGTGCGCGACAGGATCACCTGCGGGCCACGCATGTTGCGGTCCACGCGCAGGATGTAGGCGCGCACGCGGTCGCCGATGCGCAGGTTTTCCTTCGGGATCATCTGGTCGCGCGGCAGGCGCGCCTCGATCTTGCCCGATTCGACGATCGCATCGCCGCGCTCCATGCGCTTGATGGTGCCGGTGACGAGCGCGTCGCCGCGCTCCAGGAAATCCTGCAGGATCTGCTCGCGCTCGGCATCGCGCACGCGCTGCAGCACGACCTGCTTGGTGTCCTGCGCAAAGCGGCGGCCGAACTCCACCGACTCGATCGGCTCTTCAATGTATTCGTCGACTTCGATGTCCGGAATCTGTTCCCTGGCTTCGAAGTGCAGGATTTCCTGGTCGGGCAGTTGCAGGCCCGCCTCGTCCGGCACGACGTGCCAGCGGCGGAACGTTTCGAATTCGCCAGTGTCGCGGTCGATGGACACGCGAATGTCGACCTCGCCTTCGTAGCGCTTTTTCGTAGCTTGCGCCAGGGCGAACTCAAGCGCCCCGAAGACCACTTCCTTATCGACGTTCTTTTCGCGCGCGAGCGCATCAACCAGTAACAAAATTTCGCGACTCATGCTTTGCGACTCCTAAAATCCACCTTTGGCACCAGCCGTGCCTTGTCCAGTTCGGCCAGCGTAAATTCCAGCAGCGCCGGACCGTCCTTGCTTTCAAATTCCAACCCGATCTTGTCGCCTTGCGGGGCATGCAGGATGCCCGTATAGGTCTTGCGGTTCGCGGTGCCGGGCATCGCAACGCGCAGCTTGACCGTGCATTCGCTGCCGGCAAAGCGTTCGAAGTCGGCCAGGGTGCGCACCGGACGATCCAGTCCGGGCGACGACACTTCCAGGCGTTCGTAGTCGACGTTTTCGACCGTCAACACGTGCGACAGCTGGTGGCTCACCGTGGCGCAATCCTCGACCGAGATCGGTCCCTTTTCGTCCGCCACCGCCGCCGGGAAGTCGATAAACACGCGCAGGATGCCACGCTCGGCCCGTTCGACATCGACGAGTTCGTAGCCCAGTCCGCCGACTGTCGTGGCAATCAAATCAAACAACTGCACAGGTTTCTCCACGGCCCGATGCCGGACCCTTAAAACGTTTCAACAAAAAAAAAATGGGCAACTGCCCATCTTTTGTATTCCCAACTAGAGCTTGTTCGCCAAAACAATATTGGGAATCACTCGGATTAGGCTTTGAATTATAACCCGATACAGGTTCGGCCGCAATCGTTGCACTGCAAAATGAACAGCCATGCAACAGTTTACTCCTTTGAGGAATACGCTGCTGCGGGCGGTTCATTTTCGCGCGGCATGTAGGGTGGGCACCCCTGTGCCCACGCGTGACGTTCGCGGCTTGCTGGCATTACGCGTGGGCTCGGAGTGCCCACCTACGCGGGTTACCGACGGTGGTTGGCGATCAACCGCGGCGGCCGCGCCGCGGCATGCCGTGGTCGCTCACGCGCGGGCCCTGGCTGCGACGGCTCTGGCCGGCGCCGGCGAAGCCGAACGTCGTCTGCAGCGGATCAGGCTGGCGCGGCCCCTTGCCACCGCCGCCGCCGCCGCCGCGCGCCTGGTTACCGCCGCGTGCCTGGTTGCCGCCGCGTGCCTGGTTGCCGGCACCACGACCGCCCTGGCCACCCTGGCCACCCTGGCCCTGGCCACCACGACCACCGAGGATACCCGTGTCTTCGCGCGTCGCGCCGGCGCGCGTCACCGGCGGGCCGAACGGATCGACGTTGCGGTTGGCGTCCGCACGGTCGATGCGGTTCCCGTTCGAGCGGTGCGCATCGTCGCCGCGGCCTGGACCCTTGCCCTGGCCTTTGCCTTGCGGACCCTTGCCCTGCCCCTGGCCCGGACCCTTGCCGGCGCCGGCGCCCTTGCCCTGCGCGCCCTTCTTCTCGATGCCGAAGGCCTCGAGGAAGTTGCGCACGTCGTTTTCTTCCAGCTCTTCCCAGCGGCCGCGCTTGAGGCCGGACGGCAGGGTCATCGCGCCGTAGCGGGTACGGATCAGGCGCGAGACGGTCAGGCCCACGGCCTCGAACATGCGGCGCACCTCGCGGTTGCGGCCTTCGCCGATCACCACGCGGTACCAGCGGTTCACGCCTTCGCCGCCGCCATCGACGATCTTGGTGAACGATGCCGTGCCGTCTTCCAGCTCGACGCCGGCCAGCAACTTCTGGCGCATGCCCTCTTCCAGCTCGCCCAGCGTACGCACGGCGTATTCGCGGTCGATGTTGTAGCGCGGGTGCATCAGGCGGTTCGCCAGGTCGCCGGAATTCGTGAACAGCAGCAGACCCTCGGTGTTGAAGTCGAGGCGACCCACGGCCAGCCATTTGCCGGTCTTCATGGTCGGCAGGCGGTCGAACACGGACGGACGGCCTTCCGGATCGTCCGCGCTGACGATTTCGCCGGCCGGCTTGTGGTACACGAGCACGCGCGGCGGCTTGTTGGACACGCGGCGCTGCAGCAGCTTGCCGTTGATGCGCACGGCGTCCGTCGGGAGGATGCGCTGGCCGATGTGAGCCGGCTCGCCATTCACCGACACGCGGCCGGCGATGATCAGTTCTTCCATGTCGCGGCGCGAACCCAGGCCGGCCTCGGCCAGCACCTTGTGCAGCTTCGGCGCGTCATCCTCGGCCGTCAGGTCGCGACGCCCCTTCGAGGGCTGGGCCTGACCGCGGCCACCCTCGTTGGCGTCGAACGCGTCCGACGTGACGAACGAGAACACGGCATCCGCGTCATTGCCCTTGCCACCCCGGGACAGCCTGGCATTGTTGGGGTTGTTGGCATTGTTGTTGCGGGCATTCTTGTTCTTGCCCTGCTTCTGGCCGGCCTGTTGCTGGCCGCCTTGGGCACCCTGACCGTTTTGCGCCTGCTGCCCGTTCTGCGCCTGCTGGCCGCGCTGCTGGCCCTGCTGGCCTTTCTTCTGGTTCTTCTGCTGCTTGCCGCCGCGCTGGTCGCGACGCTGCTCGGTGCGGGCGGCATCGACAGGCGCAGCCTCAACGGCGGCCGGCACGGCTTCCGGCGCCGCTGCTTCGGCTTCGGCACGGGGCTGGCGCGCTTCGCGCTGCTGTCGCTGCTCGCGCATCTGGCGCGGACCGCGCGGCTTGCGCTGGCTGCCGGCGCCACCGTCCGCCTGGGCGGATGCGGCAGGCGCGGGCGCAGGTGCGACAGCGACCGGAGCCGGTTCGGCGGCGGCCGGGGCGACCTCGGCCACGGGGGCCGCGGCGGCCTTGCGGGTACGCGGCTTGCGCGGAGCGGGTGCGGGCTCTGCGGCGGCCGGCGTGGCGGCAGCAGGCGCGGCAGCGACCGCTTCGGCCGGCGCGGCGCCGGCTTCGGCAGCCTTCTGGGCCGCGGTCTTGCGCGTGCGCTTCGGTTTCGTCACGGTGTCCGGCTGCGCGCCTTCCGGTGCTGCGGTCTCGGCCTTCGGCTTGGTGCGACGCTTCGGCTTGGCGGCCGTCTCCGGCCCTGCCTCGGCAGGGGTCGTCTCGTTCATGTCAGTTGGATTCATCATTCGTTTCTTGGTTTTGCTGACCTGGCGCGACGATCAGTCGTTGGACACGGGCGCTTGGTCGTGAATCGGGACTTCAACGGGTGAAGTGTCGTCAAATTGTTGCAGGGCCGCTTCCAGCGCTTCCAGACTGCGTCCGGCGCCGATGTCGGCCACCTGCTGCAGCGGCGGCAGCTGGGACAGTGCGGCAAGCCCCAGGTCATCGAGAAACTGCTTCGTCGTTCCCAGCAGCGCCGGGCGCCCGGGCACTTCGCGGTGGCCGACCACGTCGATCCAGCCACGGTCTTCCAGCATCTTGATCGTCTGCGAATTCACCGCCACGCCACGGATTTCCTCGATGTCGCCGCGCGTCACCGGTTGTCGGTAGGCGATGATCGCCAGGGTTTCCAGGGTCGCACGCGAATACTTCGGCGGTTTCTCCGGTGCGATCCGGTCCAGGTAAGGCTTCATTTCCGGGCGGCTCTGGAAACGCCAGCCCGATGCCAGGCTGACGATCTCGATGCCGCGATCCTGCCAATCCTGGCGCAATTCCTCGAGCAGGATCTTGATCGTATCCGACCCGACGCCGGCGCCGAGCGGGTTTCCGGCCGCATCGACGTCGACGAACAGCTTCTTCATGGCGTGGATCGTCATCGGCTCGCGCGCGCACAGCAAGGCGGTCTCGAGGACCTTCTTGACCTCATCAGTGTTCATAACGATGTCGTCAGCGGAGTGTGCAACTCAGGATGCTAAGAATCATCAAACATAACCCGTTCAACGCCAGCCGCGCGGCCGCCAGGCTGAGACTTCATGCAATGAAACGGGGTTCCATAACCCGGCTCGAATACCGGGCGGGATACCGTGGAGGTTCGCCCTGCCACGGGGCGGCCCACCAACGAGCGGACCGCAAACGGTTGATTTTCAAGAGAAACGGAGCTGCCGGCACCATCGGGAGACTGGGCTCTGGAGGCGAGGCTCCTGGCGCCGGGCTAAGCGAACGACATCGTTTCTTCCAAAACTGACGGCCATTGTACCCGATAAAACGGGGAAAAGGACATGTCGCGCTGCGGAATGCGGCGGCAGCGACGCCGGAACACGTCACCGCAGCCGGTTTCAGGCGCCGAGACGGTCCGCCAGGATARCCGAAACACCAACGAATGCCGGGTAGTCGGCGGTGATCACATAGGTCGGCACCTGGGCCAGGTAGGCGGCGAAGCGCCCCTTCTGCTCGAAGCGGGCGCGGAAACACGACGTGGCGAAGCGTTCGCCCAAGCGCGGGACGATGCCGCCGCCGATGTACACACCGCCCTGGGCGCCCAGCGTGACGGCCAGGTTGCCGGCGATCGTCCCCAGCATGCCGCAGAAGACCTCGATGACCTCGGCGCACAGCGCGCAGGTACCGGCCAGGCCGCGGCGCGTGATCTCCGGCGCATCCAGCGCCTCGGGCGCGGCGTTCCGATGGTGCACCAGCGCGCGATGGATCAGCTCCAGGCCGGCGCCGGACAGGAAGCGCTCGGCCGACAYGTGGTCGAATTCGCGCCACGCAAACTGCAGGATCGCGACTTCCGTCTCGCAGGCCGGAGAAAACGTCACATGGCCGCCTTCGCTGCGCAGCGCGGTCCAGTTCGGCCTGGCGCCGACTGGCATATTGTCCGCCGGTACCAGGCCGGACACGCCCAGGCCAGTACCCGCCCCGAGCAGGCCGATCGGCGTGCCGGCCACGGGCGTGCCGCCGCCGACCTGACATTTCTCATGCTCCGCCAGGTGCGGGAGCGCCATGGCCAGGGCATAGAAATCGTTGACGACGGCCAGGTCCTCGAAGCCGCACTCGGTGCGCAAGGCCTCGATCGAGAATGCCCAGTGGTGATTGGTCATACGCACGAAATCGCCGACGATGGGATTCGCAATCGCGATCGCGACATGGCGCACGGCAGTGGTCGCCGTGGCGGCCGCGACGGCCGGCAGCGCCAGATACGTGCGCAGGGCGTCGGCGAGGGTCGCGTGGGCGGCGCACGGCAGGACTTCGATCAGTCCGATCCGGCCCGGCGCCGTTTCCAGCGCAAAGCGCGCATTGGTGCCGCCGATGTCGGCCAGCAGGCGCGGGCTCGCGTGGCGTGCGCTGTCCAGGCGCGGTTCGGTGGACGGATCGACGATGGCGACAGGCGAAACGATCATGGCAGGCCGTAGGAACTTGACTCTCCGAAGCTTAAGGATTTCTTGGCTGCAGCGCAAGGCTTTATTGTAGTTTAGGTACATCCACCACTAAACATGGGGGAAGATGCACCAAATCTCGAGCAACCTTCGAGTAGTCAAGCTACCGGCTCGACCTTGGAGGACCCGACTATGTTGTGGCGCCGAGCGGCGCCACGCGAACGCAGTGTGAGGAAAAAGCCTGCCGCTCAGCCGATCTTGGGCTTGAGCTCGGCGTCTGCGCGGCCGGCGGCGCAGTGATCGTTCCAGGCGTCCAGTCCGCCGCGTAACGGACGCGCCCGGTGGAAGCCGTTCCTGACGAATTCCTTGGCCACCTGGGCCGCGGTGATGTCGTTCGGACAGGAACAGTAGATGACGATGTGGCGGTTCTTGTCGAGCGTGGCCATCAGGCGTTCCGGCACGGCGTCGCCATAGACCAGGGCGCCGGGAATGCCCGTTTCCAGCTGCCTGGCGGTGACACTGCGCGCGTCGACGATCAGCGGGTCGTGCCCTGCCTCCAGCAAGTCCTTCAGCTCGTCCATGGTGATGCGCGGCAGGTCGGCCGCGCCCAGGTTGCGCTTGCGCTCGATGTACTTGAACGCCACGAACAGTGCGAGCAGGACGCCGACGACCATCAGCGCCGTGCTGCCGAGGGTTTCGAACCAGGCGATGACGTCATCCACGCTGCCGTGGAACCACGCGCCCAGGCCCATGCCGACGCCGCTCCACAGCAGGCCGCCCGCCACGGACAGCCAGAGGAAGCTGGTCGTCGTCGTGCCCATCGCGCCGGCCAGCGGCGGCGCGATCGTGTTGAAGCCGGGGATGAACTTGGCGACGACGAGGGATTTCGCGCCCCAGCGACTGAAATTGTCCTCGGTCTGGCTGACGCAGGAATCGGGCGACAGCGAGATCTTGCAGAGCAGGCGCAGGATCCGCTTGCCGTAGAAGCGCCCGGCGCGGAACCAGAAATAATCGCTGATCAGGCAGGCCAGCACGGACGCGGCCAGGTACAGCGGCCAGTTCGCCGCGCCGTCGACGGCCAGCGCCCCGGCGATGATCAGCACCGGAAACGCGGGAATGGGCAACCCGATCTGTTCGAGCAACACGGTGCCGAACACGATCAGGACGCCATACACATGGATCAGGTGAGAGAGCTGGGTCATCCCGATATGGTAGCGGAAAACCGGCACCGCCGTGGCCGATCTGGCAACGCGCGCAGTCCACGCGCAACACTCGCACCGAAATTCGGGGTCAGAGCGTGCTCTGACCCCGAATTTTCCCCCGAATTTTCAGGCGCCGCGCGGTATCGCTGCCAGCAGTTGCTGCGTGTAGGGATGCTGCGGATTGCGGTAGAGCTCGTCCGCGTCGGCCATCTCGACGACGCTGCCGTGATGCATCACCATCACGCGGTCGGAGATGTATTTCACGACGGACAGGTCGTGCGAGATGAAGATGTAGCTCATCCTGTACTCGTCCTGCAGGTCCTGCAGCAGGTTCAGCACCTGGGCCTGCACCGACACGTCGAGCGCGGACACGGATTCGTCGCACACGAGGATTTCCGGCTTCATCGTCAGGCAGCGCGCGATGGCGATGCGCTGGCGCTGGCCACCGGAGAATTCGTGTGGGTAGCGGTCGAACGCGTGCTGCGGCAGGCCGACGCGCTGCAGCAGGTGGCGCGCATGCTCGGTACGCTCGGCATCGTTCGCGCCGATGCGGTGGATGCGCATCGGCTCCAGCAGGATCTGCCCCACGGTAAAACGCGGGTTCAGCGACGCGTACGGGTTCTGGAACACGATCTGGATGCGCCGTTTATACGCCTGGAACTCGGCATCGCTCATCGTCACGAGGTCGCGGC
>NZ_JBFUDR010000252.1:0-9285 GCF_056404615.1 Massilia sp. P2_C2
GTTGTTGAGAAGACGAAGGAAGCCGCGCACACCGTTGCGCAGAAGACCGAGAACGCCCTGGGCCGCACCGGCGACGCGACCCGCGACGAGTCCCGCCAGGCCACGTCGACCGCCACCGACAAGACCCACGATGCGGCTTCGAAGACACGCGTGGCCGCCTCCGACACCGCGATCACCACCAAGGTGAAAGCCGGCCTCGTCAAAGAGCCGAACCTGGATTCGCTCGGCGTCCACGTCGAGACGGAGAAGGGTGTCGTGATGCTGAGCGGCTTCGTGAATTCGAAGGAAGAGGCGGACAAGGCCGTGAAAGTGGCGAAGGGTGTCGACGGCGTTACCAAGGTCAAGAGCGCCATCAAGGTCAAATAAAGACCATTTCTGCCCTGTGCGGCCGGCCATTTCGATGGCTGGCCGTTTTTTTTGCTGATCTACCACAAGTTTTTACGAAGCGGCCGGAATTGCTTTTACAGTAGTTATGGCACGGTATAATCCGGGCCGTGAACAGACTCGAAGCCTTTGGAACCATCGCCGCCCAGGCCGCGCGCGGTGAGATTTCCTTCCCGACCAGCGTGAATGCCGTGTTGCGCCTGCAACATGCGTTGAACGACCCCGATTGCCACCTGGAGGATGCGATCCGCCTCGTGCTGGGCGAACCGCAGCTGGCGGCGCGGACGGTGGCATTGGCCAATTCGTCGACCTTCAATTCGAGCGGGCGTCCGATCACCAACGTGCGCTCGGCCGTCACGCGGGTCGGTTACCGCAACCTCCAGATGCTCGTCGCGAGCCTCGTCGTGCGCCAGTTCGGCGCCCGCATCGAGGATCCGACCTTGCGTGCCAAGGCCGAGCAGTTGTGGGAACACACGGTGCAGGTCGCCGCGCTGGCCCATGTGTTCGCGCGCCGCGTCACCTTCGTCAACCCGGACACGGCCATGTTCGCCGGCATCGTCCACGAGGTCGGCGGCTTCTACCTGCTGTCGCGTGCCGATGGTTTCCCGGGCCTGCTGGACGACGATCCGGAAAAATGGGCCGAGCTGTGCGAGGACGTGGTCACGCGCGAAGTGGCGCGCAAGCTGGCGCTGCCCGAACCCGTCGCCGACGCGATCTTCGAGCTGCGCGGTGCCTGGCTGCACATGCCGCCCGCTTCGCTGCTGGACACGCTGCTGCTCGCGAACCTGTACGCCAGCGTGCCGTCGCCGCTCGGCACGGTGCGTCCGCCGCTGCCGGAGCACAGCGAGAGCGCGCTCGACTACCTGCTCGACGAGGACAGCCTCCACCGCATGATCGACGAGGCCGCCGAGATCAGTGCCTCGATGGGCAGCGCGCTGCTCGTCTGACGCCACCGGGTCTCACGCCCGGCGCAAGCTCCCCACCCCACCTCACCCGCACGCGTCGCCGCCACCGGCCGGCGGTCGCGCAACACGTCCAGCATTGCCTGCGCCGATACCTCGGCAGCGTACGGTGGACCGGCTCATGCCAAGTGTATGATAAATGTGCAATTAATATTTCTAAAATGTAAATTAAATGGAAATATGTCGAATATAATGATACTTTGATGCATCAATAATTATCATTTAGAAATATCATGCGCGTCCGCCATCTCGTCCTCGCTCTCGCCGCCCTCGGCGCCGGTTCCACCCAGGCGGCCGTGTTGAACCTGATGGCGCCCGTCGGCGGCGCCAACCTGTACGCCATCCATGATTTCTCGGCGACGTCCAGCGACGTCGAGGGCGCGGTGGTGGCGGGCGGTAACGTGACGATATCCAGCTATTCGATCAACGCCAACAACAAGGATGCGTTCGGCACGGACGGCTACGCGCTCGTCGCCGGCGGCAACGTGACGTTGACCGGCGGTTCGATCAACAATGGCAAGGCCTACGTGGGCGGCACAAGCAGCCTGACGTGGGCCGCGACGCCGGAGATGACGTCGACGAACCCGGTCGACTTCGTGGCGGCCCCGGCCTATTACAAGAGCGTGGCCAGTGCGTTGTCCGACCTCGATCCGACCGGCGCGGTGACGCGGCTGTGGAGTGGCGTCCAGGTGACGGGCTCCGGCCTCGGCGGCGTCGACATCTTCGACGTGTCGGCCGACCTGTTCGCGAATTCCAGCAGCTGGACCCTGGAAAAGCTGGTCCCGGGCGAGACGCTCGTGTTCAACGTCAGCGGCAGCGCCGGCACGTTCAATAACGGCGGCATCAGCTTCCAGCCGCTGAGCGGCTACAACGTGCTCTTCAATTTCTATGAAGCGCAGAGCATCGACGTGCGCGGCGTGATCGGCAGCGTGCTGGCGCCGTATGCGACGCAGACGGCGAACTGGGGCGTCATTAATGGCAATGCCATCGTCGACACCTGGTCCTCGACGGTCCAGGTCAATGCCAACCACTATTTCAATCCGGTCGATATCGCCGGTCTGAGGCTCGGCGGCGAGCAGGCGTCGGCCCACGTGCCCGAGCCGGGCAGCGCCGCGCTCGTGCTGGCCGGGCTGGCTGCGGTGGGCGTGGCGCGCAGGAAGCGCCGGCAGGCCTGAGCGCTGCCGTCAACAGGGTGGGTTACGCCGGCACCGCCACGGCGGCGCGACGTCCGTGCGCCCGCATCGCGAGCGCCAGCACGACGCCGGACAGCGCGAGGCCTGCCGCCACCCATTGCGGCGACGCATACGAATAGCCCAGGGTGAGCGGAATGCCGCCGAGGAAGGCGCCGAGGGCATTGCCGATATTGAAACCGGACTGGCCCAGCGACGAGCCCAGCATTTCCGCCTCGCGCGAGTGTTCGATCAACAGGATCTGGATCGGTGGACCGAGCGCCAGCGCGTTCGCGCCGACCGCGAACGCCAGCACCATCATCGCGGGCTGCGACCAGGCCAGCAGGGCGTTCAGGCACAGCAGGCCGACCATCGTGATCAGGAGGAGGATGACGGCCGTCAACGGCGGTACGCGGTCGGCCAGCTTGCCGCCCAGGTTCACGCCGAACGTCATGCCGACGCCGACCGCCGTCATGATCAGCGGGATCGTATTCGCGTGGAAATGCGTCACGTCCGTCAGCAGCGGGGCGATGTAGCTGAGCCAGGCGAAGAAGCCGCCGGTGCCGATCGACGTGATGCCCAGCGCCAGCCACAGGCTGGTCTTGCGGAAGATTTTCAGGTCCTGGCGCAGACCGGCACCCGGCGTCGCCTCGAAATATGGGATCAGCTTGTGCAACATGATCATCGTGGCAAGGCCGATGACCGCCACGATCAGGAACACGAAGCGCCAGCTCATGTTATGGCCGAGCCAGGTGCCGGCCGGCACGCCGAGCACGTTGGCGATCGTCAGGCCGGAAAACATGCTGGCGAGCGCCGCCGCTTCCTTGCCCTTGTCCGCCAGGCGCGTGGCGACGACGGCACCGACGCCGAAGAACGCGCCGTGCGGCAGGCCGGCCAGGAAGCGGAACAGCAGCATCGTCTGGAAATTCGGCGCGAACGCGGACAGTGCGTTGAACGCCGTGAACATCAGCATGAACCAGATCAGCACGCTGCGCGGTGGCTTGTGCGACAGCATGCTGACGAGCGTCGGCGCGCCCACGACGACGCCGACCGCGTAGGCGGAAATGAGGTAGCCCGCCTGGGGAATGGAAATATCGAGGCCCGTCGCGATATCGGGCAGGATGCCCATCATGACGAATTCCGTCATGCCGATACCGAAACCGCCCAGGGCCAGGGGAGCCAGGCTCTTCTTGATCATTGTCTTCTTCGCTGTATTGACGACCCGCGGGCGAAAAAAGAACGCGCGGGGGATGAGAGAGAACCGGACATTATGGCGGCTCGCGACGGGCGAGTCCGCTTTCAAGTCGTGATGTCCGGTATAGCCCCCGATGATAGCGGTATCAAGCCGAGTCTGCTTGCGGGTCGTCGTTGTCCGCGATCCAACGGATGCGCCCGTTTCCCGCCTCGTTCAGGCGGGCGACCAGCGCCGCGGCCTTGTCGTCGGGCAGGTGGAAGGCRAACGAGACGGCATCCGCGTGCGCGACCTCGTCCAATGTGGCGCCGGTCGTGTCCAGCTCGCGCCGGATCAGGCCTTCGAGCGGGTATGGCGCCTCGCAGCGCAGGTGGCGTTGGCGGATGATGGGGATCTTCCGGGCGATCAGCAGCGCTTGCGCCACGCTGTCGGTGTAAGCGCGCACGAGGCCGCCCGCACCCAGCTTGACGCCGCCGAAATAGCGCACGACGGTCGCCAGCACGCCTTCCAGGTCCTGGTGGCGCAGCACGTCCAGCATCGGGCGGCCGGCCGTGCCGCTGGGCTCGCCGTCGTCGACGGCGGCCGATTGCCCGCCGGCCAGCAGGGCCCAGCACACGTGCGCCGCGCCCGGATGCGCGGCTTTCAGCCCGGCCACGATCTTTTGCGCGCCGGCCCGGTCCGGCATCGGCTGGACGCAGGCGATGAAGCGGCTTTTCTTGATGATCAGTTCGTGGTGGACGGGGACGAGGATGGTCTGGGGCATGGCGTGGCTTCGAAACGAGCCGTAGAGCTTACTGGATTTCCACGCCGGGTCAAGTCCGCGCCATGAGTTCGGTCGACGGTGCAGGTGCGCGAGCGGCCAGCAAAGCCCCGATCTGCGCGGCCGGGCAGGGACGGCCGTACAGGTAGCCCTGCGATTTGTCGCAGCCATGCGCGCGCAGGAAGTCGTGCTGTTCCTGCGTCTCGATCCCCTCGGCGACGATTTCCATCCTGAGGCTCCGCGCCATCGCGATGATGGCGCGGGTGATGGCCGCGTCTTCCGGGTTCTGCGGCAGGCCGCGCACGAAGCTGCGGTCCACCTTCAGCGCGCGCACGGGGAAGGTCTTCAGGTAGCTCATCGACGAATACCCCGTGCCGAAGTCGTCGATCGCGAGCTGGATGCCGGCGTCGGTCAGCGCGTGCAGGCGGTCGACGATGTCGGTGGACGCATCCATCAGCATGCTCTCCGTCAGTTCCAGCTCGAGCCAGCAGGGATCGACGTCGGTCTCGCGCAGGGTCGCCAGCACGGCGGCGACGAGGCGGCTTTCCTTGAGCTGGCGGCCGGACAGGTTGACGGCCAGGCGCAGGCGGTAACCCTGTTCGTGCCAGCGTTTCAGGTCGCGGCAGGCTTCGCGCAGCACCCATTCGCCGATCGGCACGATCAGGCCGGTGTCCTCGGCGATCGGGATGAAGTCGCTCGGGCTGACCATGCCGAGCTGCGGATGGATCCAGCGGATCAGTGCCTCGACGCCGACGATGGCGCCGCTCTTCAGGTCGACCTGCGGCTGGTAGTGCAGCACGAACTCGTTGCGTTCCAGCGCGCGCCGCAGGTTGTTGTCGAGTTTAAAACGCTTGTGGGCGTCGTCGCGCATGCTGGGCGTGAACATGCGCCAGGCGTTCTTGCCGCCGTTCTTGGCGTAGTACATCGCGGTGTCGGCGTATTTCAGCAGCGCGTGCATGTCGGTCGCGTCGTCCGGATAGACGCTGATGCCGATGGATGCGCCGATGTGGATGTCGTGGCCATGGATATGGATCGGATCGGCCAGCTTGGCCAGGCATTTTTCCGCGATCAGCGCGGCGACGCGGACCTGGCTCACGTTCTCGAGGATGATGCCGAATTCGTCGCCGCCGATGCGCGACAGCACGTCGCCGAAGCGCAGCGTCTCCGACAGCCGGCGCGACACGAGGCGCAGCAGTTCGTCGCCGATGTCGTGGCCGAGCGTGTCGTTGACGGTCTTGAAGTTGTCCAGGTCGATGAACATCAGGATCGTGCGCTCGTCGAACTTGCGCGCGCGCGCGATCACGGCCTCCAGCCGCTCGTTGAAGAAGTGGCGGTTGTTGAGCTGCGTGACGGGATCGTAGTGCGCCAGCCGGTCGAGCTTGACCTCGATGCGCTTGCGCTCGTTGATCTCCGCTTCCAGTTCGCTCTCGCGCTTCTGGATGCGGTCGAGCATGCCGTTGCAGGTGCGGGTCAAGAGGCCGATGTCCGCCGCCGCCGGCACTTGCGCGCGCAGCGAATAATCGCCCTGCCGCGAGATCTGCTCGCTCACGGCGGACAGCGCGAGGATCGGCGCGGTGAAGAAACGCTGCAGGCGCGACAGCGTGAAATACGACAGGCTGAGCAGGGCCAGCATCACGGGCAGGGCGAGCGCAAGGTACAGCGCGAGCTGCCGGTACACGCTGGTCACGCTGCTGCGCACGACCACCGTACCGAGCTGCCGGGTGCCGATCCGGATCCGCCGCGTCACGCTGACGCCGCGATAATCCAGCACCGTGTCGGCACGCGCGCGCGGGGCGAGCGCGGCGAGCGGCGTGTCCGGCGGGTCGTTTGGATCGCGCCGGAAGCTGACGAAGGCCTTTCCCCGGACGTCATAGGCGACGGCCGACTGCACGTCCGGCGCGACGCGCAGCGCGGCCAGGATGTCGCCGGCCGCCTCGACGTCGGCGAAGGCCATCGCTGCCGTGAGGTTTTCGCCGACCATCGTCGCCTGCGACTGCGTCTGCCGGACCAGCGCGGCGGTGAAAAAGTACAACTGGATACCGATCAGGAACAGCGTCGACAGGAACATCACGCCGCCGCTGGTGACGAGGTAGGTCCATTTGAGCTTGCTGCTCAGTGCCTGCCGGTTGATCCATTCGATGAGTCGTTCCATGCTTGTCGTCCGCCACGGCCGGTCAATAGATTGCACGCGCCAGCCGCAACACCTTCGAGCTGAGCGCGATGCCGGCACCGCGTGCCGCGGCGCCATTGAATTCGAAGGCAATGCGCCTGTCGTCCACGTACAGTTCGAGCATCACGCCCTTGCGTGCGGCGCCCCGTGTATCCGCGATCGTCAGCACGCCGGCCGCCCGCGCGCTGCCCGCGAGCGTCGCCATGTCGTCTGCCTCGGAGGTGCTGATGTACAGGATGTGGCATTGCATCAGCGCCTCCGGGCCCGAGCGTGGATAAACGATCGTCAGGCGCGCATTGCCCAGCATCTTCCCCTCCAGCGTACCGAGCGCGCTGCCGAACGGATCGCGTCCCAGCACGCACAGGCGCACGACGCCGTTCATGTTAGGGAGCGTGCTGAATTGCGCGATGTTGTAAATGAATGCCGCCTTGGCCGCATATTCGTCCGCCGCCTGCGCCTGCGCGGCCGCCGGCAGCAACACCAGTGGGCAGAGCAGCGGGCAATGCAGGGCCAGGCGCTGCATGTTCTTGCGCAGGCGCGCGAGGCGGACCGGATTCATCGTCAGAACCTGAACGTCGCGACGACGCGCCAGGCGCGGCCGTCCTGGCCGATCGCGTTCAGGTGGCGCGGCGGCGTGCTGTTGTCGTAATGCTCCTCGCTCGCGGAATCGGCATACCGCCTGGCGAAGACATTCGTGACGCCGGCGGACACCTCCATGTCGAGCGCCGGTATCGTGCCCACGAGGTTCAGGTCGACGACGCCGAAGCCGCCRACCTCGCCATCCATGACGGTGCGGCGCCGGCCCGTGAAGCGGTACGCGGCACTCGCGCGCACGTGTGCGCCGAGCGGCGGCAAGGTGTAGTTCAGCTTGAGCAGCCGGCGCGGTGAATTGAACAGCCAGGCGCCGCTGACGTCGTTGCGCGCCGACTGCACGTTGGCGCTCGCTTTCAGGTAGCTGCCGTCCTCGCGCAGCCATTCGGCGTCCAGTTCGATGCCCGTGGCGCGGGCCGCGTCGATGTTCGAGAAGTACAGGAAGCCATCCTGGGGATCGGTGGCCAGCGCCAGCATGTCGCGCATGCGGTACTGGTAGGCCGACGCGGTGGCGCGGAAGCGGTCGGTCGGGAAGTATTCGGCGATCAGTTCATACGTCCTGATGTGCTCCGAGCGCAGTTCCGGGCTCTGCTTGTGGTCGAACGCGTAATAGCGCTCGTAGGCGTTGGCCGAGCGGAAGGCCGTGCCGTACAGCGCCTTGAGCGTGACCTGGCGCGCCATCTTGTAGAGCAGGGCCACGCGCGGATTCGTCGTCGCGCCGCCTTCGGAATCGTAGTCGTGGCGCACGCCGGTATTCAGGATGACGCTTTGCCCCAGCCGCATCTCGTCCTGCACGTAGACGGCGGCCTGCCGCTTCGGGCGATCCACGGTGATGTAAAGAGCGTACGGATCGACGTCGTAGTTGGCCATCGTGCGGGTGCCGTCGCGCAGATATTCCATGCCCGCGATGATCTTGTGGCCGGGAAGGGCCGTGCTTGCGAGGCGCAGTTCCGCGTCGCTGCTGCGGCTTTCGGCCGTATCGATGTTGCGTGTGTTGCCCTCCGTTGCAGCTCCATTCAGGTAGACGCCGTCGTAGCGGTAGCGTGCGACGCTCAGGCTGGCGAACAGGTCGAGGTCGTCCGAGAGGGCGCGGTGCCAGGACAGGCTGGCACCCGTGTATTCATCCTTCGTCCTGGTGCGCGGATCGTTGAACCGCTGGCCGTAGGAGGCCGTCGGGATGCCCTTGATGCGGTTGCCGAAATAAGCCTCGGCCACGAGGCCGCCCATGCCCACCCTGGCGAACAGCCGCTGGTAGCGGTCGTAGTCGAGTCCGACGGCGACGCCGTGATTGCTGGCCGCGTCGTCGTATTCGGGGAAGGTCAGGTTGCGACCCGCGCTGACGTACGACGATGCGCCCAGCAGCAGTTCGACACCGCTCGCAAGGCGCTCGCCGTGCGCGATCCGTGCCTCGCGGCCGTGAGCGCTGAACCGGCCCGCGCTCAGCGTCGTCCCGTCCAGCGTGGCACCGCTTTTCGTGATCACGTTCACGACGCCGAAGAAGGCGCTGCTGCCATAGATCGCGGAGCCTGGGCCGGGCACGAATTCGACGCGTTCGATGAGGTCGAGGTCGATCGGAAACTCGGTGCCGATGGCACCCTGGTCGAACACGAAATCGTTCAGGCGCCGGCCGTCGATGAGGATCAGCAGCCGCGTATTCAGGTCGCCCGGATTGCCCAGGCCGCGGATGTTCGCATAGTTGTAGTTGCGGTCATACGAGATCGCCATGCCGGGCACGCTCTGCAGGATGTCGGTCAGCGTGCGGTAGCCGCGTTGGCGGATATCCTCGGCCGTGATCACCGACACGGACGATGGTGCCTCGCTGATCTTCTGCGGAATTTTCGATGCCGTGACGACGTCCAGGTTGAGCAATTGCTCGAGTGGCAGGGCATTCAGGTCAGGGGCTGGCTGCGCCAGCGCAGCGGCGTGCACACCGGCGGCCAGCAGGCCGAATGCGCGCGACAGGTGAAGGGACAGGGACGTTACCTTGTTCGACAACATAAAGCGGTCCTTGACGAGATGCTGCGTGCTGGCGACGGTTGGGGCACGCTGTCTGCGGT
>NZ_JBFUDR010000253.1:0-9263 GCF_056404615.1 Massilia sp. P2_C2
CGGTACCGGTGTCGATCGTCGGCTCGTTCACGTTCCTGATGCTGTTCGGCTTCTCGATCAACGCGCTGTCGCTGTTCGGCATGGTCCTGGCGATCGGCATCGTCGTCGACGACGCCATCGTCGTGGTGGAAAACGTCGAACGCAATATCGCGCAGGGCCTGAGCCCGCGCGACGCCACCTACCGGGCCATGCGTGAAGTCAGCGGACCGATCATCGCCATCGCCATCACCCTGGCGGCGGTCTTCGTGCCGCTGGCATTCATGTCTGGCCTGGTCGGCCAGTTCTATAAACAGTTCGCCATCACCATCGCGATCTCGACCATCATTTCGGCGATCAACTCGCTCACGCTGTCGCCCGCGCTCGCGGCCATCCTGCTGAAGGGCCACGACGCTCCCAAGGACAGGCTGACGCGCTTCATGGACCGGCTGTTCGGACCTTTCTTCAATGTCTTCAATCGCAGGTTCGAGCGCCTGTCGGGATCGTATGGCAGGAATATCGCGGGCGCCATCGGCCGCAAGACGGTCATGGCGGGTTTTTACGCGCTGTTGCTGGGTGCCACCTACGTCGTCGTGAACGGCGTGCCGACAGGTTTCGTTCCCGCCCAGGACAAGGAATACCTGATCGCATTTGCACAATTGCCGACCGGCGCCTCGCTGAATCGCACCGAAAAAGTCATCGACACCATGACGAAGATGGCGCGCAAGCAGCCAGGCGTGGAAGGAGCGCTTGAGTTTCCGGGCTTGTCGGTCAATGGCTTCACCAATTCATCCAGCGCCGGCATCGTCTTTATCGTGCTCAAGCCAATGGAAAAGCGCGGCGACCCGAAACTGACCGCCGAAGCGATCGCGGCCAAACTGAGCACCGATTACGCGTCGATCAAGGATTCCTTCGTCGCGGTGTTCCCGCCRCCGCCGGTGCTCGGGCTGGGAACCCTGGGCGGCTTCAAGCTGCAACTGGAAGATCGAGGCGCACTGGGCTATGAACGCCTGAACGAGGCAACCCAGGCTTTCATCAAGCGCGCTGCCAGGGAACCGGCACTCGGCCCCTTGTTTTCCAGCTACCAGATCAACGTACCGCAACTGAATGTCGACATTGACCGCGTCAAGACAAAGCAGCTCGGCATTCCGGTCACCGAGGTGTTCGACGCCATGCAGGTGTATCTCGGCTCCGTGTACGTCAACGACTTCAACCGCTTCGGCCGGGTCTACCAGGTCAGGGTCCAGGCGGACGCTCCTTACCGTGCCAACGCGTCCGACATCGGCCTCCTCAAGACGCGCACCGCCAGCGGCGAGATGGTGCCGTTGTCGACACTGGTCAATGTCAACACGACCTACGGTCCTGAAATGGTAGTCCGCTACAACGGGTTCACGGCGGCCGACATCAACGGCGGGGCCGCGCCTGGCTACTCCTCCGGACAGGCGCTGGCCGCGATCGACCGGGTCGCCGCTGATGTGCTTCCGCCGGGGATCAAGTATGAGTGGACGGAGATGACCTATCAACAAATACTCTCTGGTAACGCCGCGCTTTGGATCTTTCCGCTCAGCATCCTGTTGGTGTATTGCGTCCTTGCTGCCTTCTACGAAAGCCTTACTCTGCCGCTGGCCGTCATCATGGCGGTTCCCACCAGCATCCTGGCAGCCCTGGTCGGCGTATGGATGACCGGCGGCGACAACAACCTGTTCACGCAGATCGGCCTCATGGTACTGGTCGGGCTGTCGGCCAAGAATGCGATCCTGATCGTCGAGTTCGCCCGCGACCTGGAAACCCAGGGCCGGACAGTCGTCCAGGCGGCACTCGAAGCCTGCCGCTTGCGCCTTCGTCCCATCTTGATGACCTCGATTGCGTTCATCATGGGCGTCGTTCCGCTGGCCATCTCGACCGGGGCCGGCTCGGAAATGCGTCGCGCCATGGGCATTGCCGTGTTTTTCGGCATGCTCGGCGTGACCTTGTTCGGCTTGATGCTCACGCCCGTCGCCTATGTCATGTTGCGCAAGTTCGCGTTGAAAAAACGTAGTGCAAGCGGCACGCATTCCAGCATCGTGCCCGTCGAAGTTGAATCACCATTTGCGAAGTCGGGGGAAATCGGATGAAAACATCGTTGCTGGCCCAGGCATCGCTGGGCTTGCTGGTTGCGCTCGGCGGCTGTTCCCAGGTGCCGCGCTACGCCCGGCCCGATACCAGCCTCTCGACCGCCTTCAAGGAAGCTGGCACAGCCGCTGCCGCCGGCGTGCCGGCCGACTGGAAGCCGGTCCAACCGTCCGAACACCAGGCGCGCGGCACATGGTGGGCGATCTTTGCAGATCCCATCCTCGACGACCTGGAGCGGCAGGCACTGGACGCCAACCAGGAACTGAAGGCGGCGGTCGCACGCGTTCAGGAAGCAAGGGCGCTGAACCGCCGCGCACGCGCCGACCTGTTCCCCACCGTCGATGCCGGGTTCGGGCCGACGCGCCAGCGTGTCTCGCCGGCAGCCAACGGTCTGCCTCCAGATGCCGAGGTGACCGAACGAACGCTCTGGCGCGCGGAAGTGAGGGCCGCCTATGAGGTCGACCTGTTCGGACGGGTGGCGGCGCAAACCGCCGCCACCGGGGCCGATGCCGGGCAGCGCGAAGCTTTGCTGCGGTCGGTACATTTGAGCCTCCAGGCCGATGTCGCCAGAACCTATTTCAGGATGCGTGCCCTGGACGCGGAACTGGCATTGCTGAACGAAACCGTCAGGTTGCGTGAAGACGCGCTCAGGTTGATGCAACGCCGCTTCAGCGAGGGCGACATCAGTGAACTCGATCTGGCGCGCGCCAAGACGGAACTGTCCCAGGCGCAATCCGATGCGCTCAGCATCGAGCGCGAGCGCGCGAGCACCGAACACGGCATGGCGATCCTGCTTGGCAAAGCGCCCGCGCAATTCTCGCTGCCGGCTTCGCCGCTGGTATCGATTACCGCCCAGGTACCGCCAGGTCTGCCCTCGGCATTGCTGGAACGGCGTCACGATATCGCGGCCGCGGAGTATGCCGTTATCGCAGCCAACGCGCGCGTTGGCATGGCCCGCTCAGCCTATTTCCCGAACCTGACCTTGACCGGCACCGCCGGGTTCGAGTCTGCGTCCCTGCGTGACCTGGACCTCTGGTCGAGCCGTACCTTCCTGCTCGGGCCCCTGGTCGGCACGGCCCTGTCGCTTCCTCTGTTCGACGGTGGGCGACGGCGCAGCGGTGTCGAGAATGCGGAGGCGGTCTATCAGCAAGCGGTAGCGCACTACCGGCAACAGGTGCTCGTGGCGTTCCGCGAAGTCGAAGACAGTCTTTCTGGACTGCATGTCGTGGAACAGCAAGAGCGCGTGCAAGCCGTGGCGGTAACGGCGGCCCGGCGCGCAGCTGATCTGTCACGTACCTTGTATCGGGAAGGCCAGATCGGATTTTTGGATGTGATCGAAGCCGAACGTACGGTTGAGCAAGCGCAACGCACGGCGGTACGGTTGGCCGGTGCACGTGCCACGTCGACGGTGGATCTGATCAGTGCGCTGGGCGGCAGTTGGGACGCACCGAAGCAGTGACGCCTGGCAGGGCGCACTTGCGGGTGCGCCCATTCTTTTCTTGCCCGCTCAATTCACGTCACGATCCTCGTGATAATCCGGGCTTTTTACGGTAATTAATTCGGTGAATATTTGGCGGGGGAGGTTGCCAGAGGAGGCGTTGGATATATTGGCTTTGTATTTTTGAATATAAGAGATTTATATGACATTGCGGAATTAAAATATGGCGGCTATTCCCTAATTGGAGGGTTTGGTCGCGGTATTGATTTAAAACAAGTTATGTATTTTTCTTGCGCTATCTCAATAATTAAACAGCCGTTTCAAAATATTAAACGTCAGCAATCGAAAGTTCACATATATAATTCCAGAGTAGTTAATTGGACTACATTAACTTACTTCGGAGCTAGAGAATGGATACCATCTACGTTGTGAATGATCGTTTTGAGAACTTCTCGGATAAACATGGTGCCGTTTTGACGGTAAGTAAATTTCGCGACTTTATCGCAAGTCAGGAAGCTCATCGAAAAGTAAACATCCTGTTCGGTCAGGGCGTCGATAGCGCCGAGCTCGAGCGGCTTGTCCAGGTTTATTCCCCTGTATCGACGAATATCAATTTGTGCCGTGTGCAAAAGCGCCCCAAGGCGTCGATCTTCGAAGCGCACAAACACAAGAAGCGCAATATTATGGTCAGTCTTGCCGAGCAAGTGTCCGAAACGGAATTCACGCTCGACCTGTATTTCGACGGCGACAATGAATTTTTTGAAGATCATATGTCGGGACAACATATCCAGGGGATGAGTATTACCGAAGCTGCACGCCAGTCATTCCTGGCGGTGACCGAACAGTTCTTCCTGCCCAAGACGGTGAAACATTATTTTGTGATTCACAACATGTCGACGGAGTTCAAGGCTTTCGTCTTTCCGCTCGACGCATGTGCACGCTTCTTTATCTTATCGAAAAAAATTGGATCGAAAGGAAACTTCTCCATGGAAGCACGTATCGAAATTCACCAGGCGGGCAATCTTTGCGCCGTCTGCAACGTCTCGTTCAGCGCCTATGAGAACGAATGGATCAGCCAGCGCGAACATGCCGCCGCGGTCGAGGCGCTGGAATCCAGCGAGCGTCAATTGTTGCAACCGTTGATGGCGGCCTGATCTATGAGTGCCCGTTCCGTTACTCGCTCGATGACATGTTCGATGCCTGAGCTGGCCGTGTTCGATGTGGATGAGACCATCCTGACCATCAAGGGCCTCTTCAGCTTCGCTGAATATTTTTTCTGCCAGTACGACGGTGCGGACGGGCTCGTGCAGGGCCAACCGTTTGCCGATTGGCTCGCAGGCCTGCGAGTCACCGCCCGGTCGCAATCGCGGGAGCAGGTCAACCGGTTGTTCTATACCGCCTTTGCAAACCAGAGCGCCGCGCGCATGGAACGCTGCGCCGAGGAGTGGTGCGCCCGGCTGATCGAAAGCGGGCAGGGAACCTTCGTGCAGGCGACCTTGAGTGCGCTCCAATGGTATCGGGGGCGCGGCTTGCCTGTCGTGCTCTTGAGCGGCTCGGCCCGTTTGTTTCTTTCTCCGTTAGCAAAAGTTCTGGACGCAACGCACGTGTTGGCGATCGAGTTGGAGGTCGACAGCACCGGGACGCTGACGGGATGCATCCTGCCGCCCCAAACGATCGGCGACGGCRAATGGCAGGCGTTGGCAGCGTTCCTCGACAAAGTCGGCATTGCGGCCACGGATTGTATCGGGTATGGCGACCACCCGACCGACTTGCCCTTTTTGATACGCCTCGGCGAAGCGGTCATTGTCGAGGGCAATGAAGAGATGGAAAACCTCGCCGCTGCTCACGGCTGGTCCATCCTGCCGCGGGTTGCCACCGACTTTTCCGTCCCATCCCGGGACTTGATCAGATAAAGGCATAGTTACCATGGTTTACGGCACACGTTCCGGCGAAGCCTTCGATATCACCGCGGCAGGAACACTACATGATGCATATCGTTTCGCCCAGCCAGGCGACCAGCCCGCGCGAGCCCGTCTCTTGATGTTTCCGGACTTCGATGGCGCCCATACGCCCGGCGCGGCGCGGCTGGCTGACGCGTACAGTCATGCCTGTCACGCCGAAGTCATCCTCGTCGATCTATACGGGAAGAACCATAAACCGCGCGGATACGACCAGCGTGCGGATTCAGTAATCAATCATGCCCGCGCCAACCCGCTCGAAGTGCGCGAGCGGCTCTGCGAGATCAAACGCAAACTGGAGGCGAATTGGGATTCGGACGCGCCACTGGGGGCGATCGGCTTTTGTTTTGGCGGGTCTCTTGCGTTCGAATTGGCGCGCGCCGATGCCTCGTTGAGTGCGGCTTTTTCCGTACATGGTGACCCGTCCACGGAACAACCTCTCACCGCCGCCAGGTCGTCGACCAACTTCGTGATAATCACCGGTGCCAGCGATCCGTTCATTGCGGACGAAACGTTGGCGCGATTCAGATTCGAGGCCGATGCCGCAAGGATGCAATGGCAAATCCTTTTGATCGGTCACGCGCGACACAGTTTCACCAAGCGTGAAATTGGCCAGGGCAATTGGGCCATGCGTTACGACGCTTACGCTGACGATCTGGCCCGTTCTCACGTCAACACGATTATCACACTGTCCGATCGCGAAACGTATTCAAAAGCACCGGCCTCGTACAGGATCCTGGGCGGTTGAGGCTAGCGGCGCCTGCGCTTCGTCGGCGCGCGCCGGGAAGCGGTGATCGCGGTCGAGCAAGCCGGCGCCTCTTCAGAAACTCAGGCACAATGCCCCTGTCAACTTGTTAAATCAACCAGACAGGGGACCCATGAACGAGCGGACCGCACGCGATGTCGTCCTGATGCGCGCCATCGAAACTGCCGACGCGAAGCGCGAGATCCTTTCCGACGACGACCGCATGTATGCCAGCCGCAGCGCACGCGAACTGGCGCACTGGCAGGCGGCCGAAGGCAAGAGCGAGCCCAGGCTCGACCATTTTCTTGGCCAGCGCGCGGAACTGATCCTCAAGCGGCTGGCCGAGCGCACGCCGGCGTTTGCCGCGTTCCGCCAGCGGCGCAGCCTGCTGCCCGTGCTGGCCGTGCTGCTGCCGATCGTCGGCTTCGTGGCCGGTGCCGGCCTGGACCGCATCGGCAATCCACATCGGGTCGACCTGTTGTCGGCGCCGCTGCTGCTGATCCTGGCCTGGAACCTGCTCGTCTATCTCGCGCTGATCGTGTGGGCGCTCGTGCCGTCGAAGTCGACCGGCTGGGCGAGCCCGCAACTGCTGCGCCGGCTGTCGGTCGGCAAGGCTGCGCTGCCCCGCAAGCTGCCGGCGCCGCTCGCCGCCGGCATCGCGCAGTATTTCACGGACTGGTCGCAATTGACGGCCAAACTCACGCACCTCCGCCTGGGCCGCACGATCCACCTGGCGGCGGCCGCGTTCGCGCTCGGTGCGATCGCGTCGCTGTATGCGCGCGGCGTGCTGACGCAGTATGCGGCCGGATGGGAAAGCACCTTCCTCGATGCGGCCCAGGTGCATGCACTGCTCTCGTTCCTGTTCGCGCCCGCGCTGGCCGTGTTCCCGCTGCAGGGCTTTGCGCTGGCCGACGTGCAGGCGCTCCATTTCGTGCAGGAGCCGTCGCCCGCCGGCGGCGCGCGCTGGGTGCATTTGTATGCGGCCACGCTGTTGCTGCTCGTCGTGTTGCCGCGCCTCGTGCTGGCCATCGTGTCGGGGCTGCGCGCGCGCCGCCTCGCGCAGCGGCTTCCGCTCGACCTGGGCCAACCCTATTTCCGCCTGCTGGCCGACCGCGTCGGCGCGTCCGGCCCGGCCGTGCTGCGCGTGATCCCGTACAGCTTCACGGTCGACGAAGCGCGTCACAAGGGGCTCGCGGCCGTCGCGGCGATGGTCCTCGGCGAACAGGCGCAGCTGATGCTGCGACCGTCCTGCCCGTACGGCGAAGAGCCGAAGGATGCATTGCGCGACGCGCGCCTCGACGATGCCGACGTCGCCATCACGGCCGTCCTGTTCAACCTGGCCGCCACGCCGGAGCGTGAGAACCACGGGGCCTTCCTCGACTACCTCGCGCGCAATACGCCGCGCGGCATCGCCGTGCTGCTCGACGAGTCCTCGCTCGTGGAACGCGGCGCCGGCCAGGCGGGGTTCGACGCGCGGGTGGTGGAGCGCGTCGCGCTKTGGCACCAGTTCTGCCAGTACCACCATACGCGTGCGACCGTCGTCGACCTGCTGCATCCGGAACGCCATCCACTCGATCTCGGCACGGGCCTTGCCGTATCGGGGGCGGCATGATCGCGCAGCCCGTCGACATCCAGTTCGCGCTCGTCTCGCACACGAACAACGGCAAGACCACGCTGGCGCGCACCCTCGTCGGCATGGACGTGGGCGAGGTGCGCGACGCCGCCCACGTGACCGTGTTCGCGGAAGCACATACGCTGCAGACGAGTCCCGCGGGCGACCGCCTGCTGTTGTGGGACACGCCCGGCTTCGGCGACTCGGTGCGCCTGCTCAAGCGGCTCGCGCTGGCCGGCAATCCCATCGGCTGGTTCCTGCGCGAGGTGTTCGACCGCTACCGCGACCGGCCGTTCTGGCTCAGCCAGCAGGCGCTGCGCGCCGCGAAGGATGCGGCCGACGTCGTGCTCTACCTCGTGAATTCGTCCGAGGATCCGCGCGACGCGGGCTATCTGGCGGCCGAGATGCGGATCCTGGAATGGTTGGGCAAGCCCGTCGTCGTGCTGCTCAACCAGCTCGGGCCACCGCGCCCCGACGACGAGGAACAGGCGGAACAGGCGCGCTGGAAGGCCCATCTCGACCAGTACCCGATCGTGCGCGACGTGCTCGCTCTGGATGCGTTCGCGCGCTGCTGGGTGCACGAGGATGTGTTCTACGAGCGCGTGGGGAAGCTGATCGACGAGGCCAAGCGCGACAGCTACGCGCGCCTGCTGGCGGCCTGGCAGGCGAACAATGCGCAGCGCTTTCGGGCTTCGGTGGAGTTGGGCGCGCAGATGCTGGCGGAGGCCGCGCGCGACAGCCAGTCCATCGAACAGGAAGGCAAGGCGGGCCTGCTGAAGTCCGCGCTGAAGGCGGTGGGTCTCGGCAAGGATGCGCAGAAGCGCCAGGATGCCGCCATGGCCGGCCTCGTCGAACGGCTGGAGCGGCGCATCGGCGATACCACGGTCGGCCTGCTGCGCCTGCACCGCCTCGATCCGGGCGAAGCGGGCCGCATCAATGCCCGCGTGCGCGAGAACTTCGCCGTGCGCGCTCCCATCGACAAGGCGCAGGCCGGCCTGCTCGGGGCCGTCGTCTCCGGTGCCGCGACGGGGCTGTCGGCCGACCTGATGGCGGGCGGACTCACCTTGGGCRGCGGCGCGCTGCTGGGCGCGATCGTCGGTGCCCTGACGATGGCCGGCGCCGCGTGGGGTTTCAATACGACGACGGACCGCGACAAGCCCACCGTGCAGTTTGCCGACCCGTTCCTGCGCACGCTGCTCGTCGGCAGCGTGCTGCGCTACCTGGCCGTCGCGCATTTTGGACGCGGACGCGGCAACTTCGTGGAAGGGGAGGCGCCGCCGTTCTGGCAGGCCGAGGTCGAGCGCAGCGTCGCCGCGCACGAGGCCGAACTGGTGCCGTTGTGGAAGACCGTGCGCGCCGCGCCCGATGCGCCTGCCGCCGCGGCGCCCGTGCAGGCGCTGCTCGGGCGCGTAATCGTGGAGA
>NZ_JBFUDR010000254.1:0-9258 GCF_056404615.1 Massilia sp. P2_C2
CTACGTGCACAAGCCGATGCTGGAACAGGGCAAGAAGCCCGTCATCCGCAAGAACATCGGCTCGAAGCTGATCAAGATGGAATTCACGAAGGAAGCCAAGGCCGGCCGCTCCGTGCAGACCGTCGACGTGCCGGTCGAGCAGCGCAACCGCTATTCGCTGACGGACGACGAGGTCGTCGAACTGGCGAAATACGCCGTGATCATCGAGAAGCACTACGGCCGCCCGATGGACATCGAGTGGGGCAAGGACGGCCGCGACGGCAAGCTGTACATCCTGCAGGCCAGGCCGGAAACCGTGAAGTCGCAGCAGAAGGCGACCGACTCCCAGCAGCGCTTCAAGTTGAAGGGAACCGGCACCGTGCTGACGTCGGGCCGCGCGATCGGCCAGAAGATCGGCGCCGGTCCGGTCCGCGTCATCAGCGATCCATCCGAAATGGAACGAGTGCAGCCGGGTGACGTGCTCGTCGCGGACATGACCGACCCGAACTGGGAACCGGTGATGAAGCGCGCCTCCGCCATCGTGACGAACCGCGGCGGCCGTACGTGCCACGCGGCGATCATCGCCCGTGAACTGGGGGTGCCGGCCGTCGTCGGCTGCGGCGACGCGACGGAAGCGCTGAAGGACGGCACGTTCGTGACCGTGTCGTGCGCCGAGGGCGACGAGGGCAAGATCTACGACGGCCTGCTGGAAACGGAAGTGACCGAATCCGTGCGCGGCGAACTGCCGAAGATCCCGACCAAGATCATGATGAACGTCGGTAATCCGCAGCTCGCGTTCGACTTCCAGGCCATCCCGAACGGTGGCGTGGGCCTGGCCCGCCTGGAATTCATCATCAACAACAACATCGGCGTGCACCCGAAGGCCATCCTCGAGTACCCGAACATCGACAACGACCTCAAGAAGGCCGTGGAATCGGTGGCCCGCGGCCACGCGTCGCCGCGCGCGTTCTATGTCGACAAGCTGGCCGAAGGCGTGGCGACGATCGCCGCCGCGTTCTGGCCGAAGCCCGTCATCGTGCGCCTGTCCGACTTCAAGTCGAACGAGTACAAGAAGCTGATCGGCGGTTCGCGCTACGAACCGGACGAGGAAAACCCGATGCTGGGCTTCCGCGGCGCCGCGCGCTACCTGGCCGCGGACTTCGCCGAGTCGTTCGAGATGGAATGCATGGCCATGAAGCGCGTGCGCGACGAGATGGGCCTGACGAACGTCGAGATCATGATCCCGTTCGTGCGCACGCTGGGCCAGGCCGAGAAGGTCATCGCGCTGCTGGCGAAGTACGGCCTGAAGCGCGGCGAGAACGGCCTGCGCGTCATCATGATGTGCGAAGTGCCGTCGAACGCCATCCTGGCCGAGCAGTTCCTGCAACACTTCGATGGTTTCTCGATCGGCTCGAACGACCTGACGCAGCTCACGCTGGGCCTCGACCGCGACTCCGGCATGGAGCTGCTGGCCAAGGACTTCGACGAGCGCGACCCGGCCGTGAAAGCCATGCTGTCGATGGCGATCAAGGCCTGCCGCGCGCAGGGCAAGTACATCGGCATCTGCGGCCAGGGGCCGTCCGACAACCCGGACTTCGCCGTGTGGCTGATGGAGCAGGGCATCGAGTCGATGTCGCTGAATCCGGATTCGGTGATCGATACGTGGCAGAAGCTGGCGTCGATGCAGTAAATCGGCACGCCCGATAAAAAACCGCTGCTTCGGCAGCGGTTTTTTTATGCGCACGAGATGTCTCGGCGTTGCGCGTGGGCTCGGGGAGCCCACCCTACGGCCTCTTGCAATCGTAGGGTGGGCACCCTGTGCCCACGCGGACGTTTGCGACGTGTTGGCGTCAGGCGTGGGCTTCCGTCCTGTGCAGCAGCCGGAACGCCTGCTCGAATTCGTCCAGGTGGCGCATGAACGGCGGCGTTGCCAGCGGCCGCAGCCGGGCCAGCAGCGCTTCGCCTTCGGCCACGCGTTCGGTTTCCAGGCAGGCGCGCAACAGGTTGAAGCCGGCCTGCGGACCGTGTTTCGCCGGCTCGTAGACGGGACCGACGAGCGTGACGATCCATCCCGTGTGGCCGTAGCGGCCCAGGTCGGACGACATCGTCATCAGGGCGTTGCCGTCCACTTCCGCCGCGGCCAGCACGGCCGTGTACTGCACACGCGCCGCGGGAAGGTCGCCCGCCTCCAGATGGTGCCGGGCCAGTATCAGGCGTGCGCGCCAGCTGCCCGGCAGTTCGCATGCCTCCGCCAGCGCGCCGAGCACGGCGTCTTCGCCCCCGCGTCCGCGCTCGACGGCCAGCCAGCCGTTCAGGCCATGTTCGAAATTCGGATCGAGCCGGACGGCGCGCCGCAGCAGGTCGCAGGCGCCCGCCTCGTCGCCGCGGTCATGGCTGACCTTGGCGAGATTGGTCAGCAGTGCTGCCGTCGCGCCGGCGACGCGGATGCCGGCCCGCAGCACGGCCTCGGCCTCGTCCAGCCGGCCGCTTTCCAGCAGGACGATGCCGTGCGTGACGTGGCTGCGCTCCGGCATCGTGTCGATCTCGACGAGGCGCGCCGCCGCCGTCATCAGTTCGGGCGCGAAGCCGTCGGACAGCGCCGTCAGGATCGTGCCATACAAGGCATCGGGGGTGTTCCAGTGTTCCTTGAGTTGCGGGTGCAGGACCCTGTCGCGCCATTCGGCCCGCGGGATCATCAGCTGGCATCCCCGTTCGTCATAGGTCGTGATGGCGTCGTGCGTCGCGGCGGTGGCAGGCTGGCGGGAGCGGAACAGGGCGAACAGGCGGCTGAGCATGGCGGTTCTCCAAGTGGACAATGCAGTGATTATCAGAAATTCTTTCCACGCGGAAATTGATTATTCCCGAAGATGAGGCCGGGACCGGACATGTGTCAATACAAACGAGCCGAAGAATAACAGTAAAACTTGACGAATACGTAGCAATGTTAAATATTTGCAACTCTAACGCCATCGAGGGAATGCATGAATCAAATGAAATTGTTGCTGGCCCTGCTCGGCATATCGCTGTGCGCGGCCGGCGTGGCCGCGGAGCCGGGCATGTGCAAATCGATGTGCACGGGCGAAAAAAAGGAATGCCGGGCGAAAGCAACGCTTCAGACTGACTTCGACCGCGATCCGCTGATCGCGCCCGACAGCAAGAATCCGTACGCGCACACGAACAGCGCGGGCCAGGTGCCGACGATGGAAGCCCAGGCGCGCGACAAGGCGGATACACACCGCCGCGTGACTGAGCGCAACGGCCTGTGCGACACGACCTATCTGCGCTGCGTGCGCGCCTGCGAGGCCCCGGCGCACGGCGGCACCGACTCCGTGATCCTCAGGCGCCGCGAGGAAGCCGGCGGCGCCGGCGCGGCAAAGCCGTGACTTATATATTGACTCGGCGCAGGGACGCGTTAGACTAACGTCATCAGTTGTTGGATTCTAAATATCATTAACACAATTACATCGACAAGAAACCCTCGTCGCCCGCCCAGGCGGCGGGGGTTTTTATTAGGAGATCACCATGGCTGACTGGATGGGCTGGCTGGTAGCGGCCGGCGTGCTCGTGATCCTGGAGCTGTTCACCGGGACGTTTTACCTGTTGATGATCGCGATCGGCCTCGCCGTCGGCGGCATCGTCGCGCTGGGCGGCGCAGGCGTGCCCGCGCAGGCGATCGCCGCCGCCCTCGTGGGCGTACTCGCGACGGGACTGCTGCACCGCTCGCGCTTCGGCCATCCGGCCAGGTCGGACGCGCAGCGCGACCGCAACGTCAACCTCGACATCGGCCAGCGCGTGACCGTGCCCGCGTGGGACAACGGCCGCGCGCGCGTGATGTACCGCGGCGCACTGTGGGATGTCGAACTGGGGCAGGGCGTGACGCCCCATGCGGGCGAGTTCCGCATCGTCGAGGTACACGGCAGCCGGCTCGTGGTGGGGAATCCATGAGCCGGACACAGATTCTCGCCCTGCTCGTGGCCGTGACGGCGGTGTACGGCGTCGTCGACGCGCGCCAGATGGCGCAGCATATCCAGTACAGCGGATGGGAAGTCCTGGCCACGCTGATGTTCAGCTTCCTGTCCTTCTCCTGGTACCGCCTCGACAGCGAGGCACGCATGTACCGGCGCACGGTGTTGCTCAACGTGGGCATCGTCATGTTCGCGATGCTCGCGGTGCCTTACTACCTCGTGCGCAGCCGCCCCGCCGGGCAGAAGGGCCGCGCGCTGCTGCGGCTGGCCGGCTTCTGCGCGCTGCTCGTCGTCGCGGCCGGGATCGGCGGCGTCGCGTACGAGCTGCTCGCCTGACCAATCACGCAATAACCCACACGGAAGGAAGCCCATGGAATTCTCGTTCGGAACCGTCGCGCTGGTGATCTTCATCGTCGCCATCGTATTCGTCTTCAAGACCATCAACGTCGTGCCGCAGCAGCACGCCTGGGTGGTCGAGCGGCTCGGCAAATACCACGCCACCCTGGCACCGGGCCTGAACATCGTCGTGCCCTTCATCGACCGCATCGCCTATAAGCACAGCCTGAAGGAGATCCCGCTCGACGTGCCGCCGCAGGTCTGCATCACGAAGGACAACACGCAGCTGCAGGTGGACGGCATCCTGTATTTCCAGGTGACGGATGCGATGCGCGCATCGTACGGCGCGTCGAACTACATCCAGGCGATCACCCAGCTCGCCCAGACCACGTTGCGCTCGGTGATCGGCCGCATGGAACTGGACAAGACGTTCGAGGAGCGCGACCACATCAACACGACGGTCGTCAATGCGATCGACGAGTCGGCCGCCAACTGGGGCGTCAAGGTGCTGCGCTACGAGATCAAGGACCTCACGCCGCCGGCCGAGATCCTGCATGCGATGCAGCGCCAGATCACGGCGGAGCGCGAAAAGCGCGCGCTGATCGCCGCGTCCGAAGGCCGGCGCCAGGAAGCCATCAACATCGCGACCGGCGAGCGCGAAGCTTCGATCGCGCGCTCGGAAGGCGAGAAGCAGGCCGCCATCAACCGCGCGCAGGGCGAGGCGGCCGCGATCATCGCACTGGCCGACGCCAGCGCCAGCGCGCTGCGCGAAGTGGGCGAGGCGATCCGCTCGCCGGGCGGCATCGACGCCGTCAACCTGCGCGTGGCCGAGCACTACGTCGACGCGTTCGGCAAGCTGGCCAAGACGAACAATTCCGTCATCGTGCCGGCCGACCTGGGCGACATGTCCGGATTGATCGCGTCCGCGCTGCAGATCGTGAAATCGCAGAAGCCTTGAGGCCGACGATCCCGTACTACCTCATGCGCAGCCGGTGCGACGGCGAGCGTGGGCTGGCGTGACGCCCGCCACGGCATGCATACGCACCGTTTAATTCTCTGTTAAGCCTCGGCCCGGCGAACCCGCGTATAACCATCGGAGGGATGCACAACCATACCGGAAAGGTCCTGAAATGAAGAACTGGGTACGCAACAACAAAGGCTTTCTGGCGTTTCTCGTCCTGTTCGGCGTATTCCGGTCGGCGGTGGCGGACTGGAATCCGATCCCGTCGGCATCGATGCATCCGAACCTGCTGGAAGGTGACGTGGTGCTCGTCAATCGCCTCGCATTCGACCTCAAGGTGCCCCTGACGGACGTGGTGCTGGCGCACCTGGGCGAGCCGCAGCGCGGCGACA
This sequence comes from Massilia sp. P2_C2, assembly GCF_056404615.1. Classification (NCBI taxonomy): domain Bacteria; kingdom Pseudomonadati; phylum Pseudomonadota; class Betaproteobacteria; order Burkholderiales; family Oxalobacteraceae; genus Massilia; species Massilia sp. P2_C2. Next base: position 5,634 of record NZ_JBFUDR010000254.1, read on the forward strand.
TCGTCACGTTCCGCTCGCCGCGCGACGGCACCTTGCTGATCAAGCGCGTCGTGGCGCTGCCGGGCGACGTCGTCGAGATGCGCAACGAGCGCCTCTACATCAACGGCAAGGGCGCCGACTACAAGGTCGTCGAACAGTCGCTCGATTCCGTCGGCGGCACGGCGACGCGCGCCTTCCAGCTGGCCGAAACGTGGGACGGCAACAGGGCGCGGCGGCGGCGCCACATCCAGATCATGCCCGACGTGAGGGCGGCACGCACCTTCGGCCCCGTTACCGTGGCACCGGGCGAATACCTGATGCTGGGCGATAACCGCGACAACAGCGCCGACTCGCGCGTGATCGGCCTCGTGCCGCGCAAGCTGCTCGTGGGCCGCGCCGAACGCGTACTCGTCTCGGCCGACTACCAGGGCAACTGGATGCCGCGCACGGAACGCTTCGGCATGTCGCTGTACCGCCCGGATTGATCGTCCAGTCGCGTGCGCGCAGGCGGCGCTGGCTGCGCCTGCGTGCCCCGGCATGCGCCGCCGCGCCCCGTGCCGCGCGGCGGCGATGGGAAAGTGTCAAGCCGACCCGTCGGATTCCCGTTACAATTCCGTCCTTCGGACGCTCGCATGGTGCAGTGCCGATGTTTTAGCAAGGCATGCATATGCAAAGACTCCTCACCGTCATCCTCGCCTGCCTCGGCATGGTGGGCGCCCTCGCCATCGATACGTACCTGCCGTCGATCCCCGCCATCGGACGCGCGTTCGACGTCGGCCCCGTCGCCGTGCAGCAGACGCTGTCGGTGTTCCTGTTCATGTTCGCGTTCATGATGCTGTTCTACGGGACGCTGTCCGATTCGTTCGGCCGCCGTCCCGTGATCATGGTCGCGCTGACGATCTACACGCTGGCATCAAGCGGCGCCGCGCTGGCGCCTTCGTTCGGCTGGCTGCTGCTGTTCCGCGCGCTGCAGGGCATGTCGGCCGGTGCAGGCTCCGTGATCGGCCAGGCCATCGTGCAGGACCGCTTCCAGGGCGCGGACGCCCAGCGCATCATGTCGCACATCATGATGGTGTTCGGCCTCGCGCCCGCCATCGCACCCGTGCTGGGCGGCTGGCTGCACGTGACGTTCGGCTGGCGCGCGACGTTCGTCTTCCTTGCGCTGTTCGGCACCGTGATGCTGCTGGCCGTCTGGCGCCTGTTGCCGGAAAGCCTGCCACGCGACAAGCGTCACGCGTTCCACGGCGTGGCCATCGCGCGTAACTACCTCAAGGTGCTGGGCCATCCGCAATTCGTGCTGCTGTCGCTGTCCGTGGGCCTCGCGTTCGGCGGCCTGTCGCTGTACATCGGCTCGGCCGCCAACTTCGTGATGGAGATCCTGCACCTGCCCGAGACGGCGTTCGCGTGGATGTTCATCCCCCTCATCAGCGGCATGGTGATCGGGTCGGCCTGGGGCGGCAAGCGCGCGGCGCGTATTCCCGCCGCGCGCATGCGCGCCATCGGCTTCGGCACGATGCTCGTCGCCTGCGTGCTGAACGTGGGCTATACGGGGTTCGCGGGCGACGTCGTCACCGTGCCGTGGGCCGTGCTGCCGCTGATGGTCTATACGTTCGGCCTCGCGGTGGCCATGCCGGCGATCCAGGTGGCCGCGCTGGGCCTGTTCCCGGACAATCGCGGGCTGGCGTCGTCGATGCTGGCGTTCATCCAGATGATGTCGTTCGCACTCGTTTCCGGCCTCGTGGCGCCGCTGCTGTTCGGCAGCGCGTTCCGGCTCGCATGCGGCGTTGCCGTCGGGCTCGTGGCCAGCTTCGTCGCCTGCCAGGTCGGCAATGTGATGGCGCGGGGCAGGGTGGCGGCGGCCTGAACGGGTGCGCGGGGAACGGATCAGCGGCAGCGGGGTCTAACGGTCATCGTGTGCGGGCCCGTCCGGCGACAGGAACTGCTACCTAGTTTCCAGTTTGACGCTCAAATGTGCCGATTTGTGTACCGACCGTGCACATTCTCTGACGAGATCCGGAACTTGTTCAGCGGGCTTTGGTCCAACGCCCTACTGAACGGAATCCACGATCATGCTCCTGTCCCACCAGATCCGCCTAGACCCGACTCCTGCACAGCGAGACTATTTCGCGCGCGCTGCCGGTACCGCACGGAGGGTCTGGAACTGGGCATTAGCCGAGTGGAACCGCCAGGTCGTCTTTGGCCAGAAACCAAATGCGATGGCACTGAAGAAGCAGTTCAATCGCATCAAGTACTCGGATCCGGACTGGCTGGACGACGACGGCCAGCCCTGGCTGCGCACCATCCACCGTGACGCCCATGCGCAGCCTTTCGCGAATCTCGCGAAAGCGTGGTCCCGCTACTTCGACCAGCGCCGCATGGGCCAACAGGTGCACCTCGCGGCGCAAACTGCGCTACCCGTGGCGAGCCGGGCGGTGACGCTGGGCACTGCCGCCGGCCATGGCCCGGCGGGAGGCGGGAAAGTCACGCCTGTCAGGCACGAGCACGGTCAGCAGGACGGCTCGGGGCAGGAAAAGATCGGTGAGCACTTGTGCTCACATTTTCAATTGCAGGCCGAGATGCGTTTGTTCCACTCATGGCTGGTGCCGATGCCATTCGTCTGCATCCTGGTGGCCGGATGTGCCGCGGAGGCCGCCGGGGGCGAATGCCGGCACGCCAGCGAACCGGAGATCGCCGCGCTGTTCGACCGCTGGAACGCTTCGCTGCAGACGGGCGACCCGCACCAGGTCGTCGCGAACTACGCGGCGCGGTCCATCCTGCTGCCGACCGTGTCCAATGTGCCGCGCCTGACGCCGGCGGACAAGGAAGATTACTTCCAGCACTTCCTGCAGAACCGGCCGTCCGGCAAGATCGACCTGCGCTTTGTGGACAGCGGCTGCGATACCGCCGTGGACGCCGGCCTGTACACCTTCTCGTTCGGCACGACGGGGCAGGTCGTGCACGCCCGCTACACGTTCACGTATCGCTGGGAACCTGGGCCGTCCGGCGGTCGGTGGCTCATCACGAGCCATCATTCATCGGCGATGCCCGAGCCTGAGCCGCAGTAGACGAGCGGTAGTCGATGAGCCGCAGAAGCAGCGCCATCAGCGGCGGTGCTGCTTCATCGCCTTCTCGACCTCGCGCTTGGCGTCGCGGTCTTTTTCCGTATCGCGCTTGTCGTGCTGCTTTTTACCCTTGGCGAGGCCGACTTCGCATTTCACGCGGCCGCCCTTGAAGTGCAGGTTGAGGGGAACGAGGGTATAGCCGGAACGCTCGACCTTGCCGACCAGCTTGTCGATCTCGGCCTTGTGCAGCAGCAGCTTGCGGGTGCGCAGGGCTTCCGGATGGCTCCAGGCGGAGGCGGTCGTGAGGGCGCTGATGTGGGCGCCGAACAGGTACAGTTCGCCGTTGCGTACGACGACATACGCTTCCTTGATCTGCACGCGGCCGTCGCGGATCGCCTTGACTTCCCAACCCTCCAGCACGAGGCCGGCCTCGTAGCGGTCCTCGATGAAGTAGTCGAAAAAGGCTTTTTTATTGTCAATAATACTCATGAAATCGCTAATTTCCGCGCGTCGGTTAAACTACCGTCGTCGCGCTTTCAAATGGTTGAGCGCAACGCAACGTAACCAACATCATAACAAACGGT